>CAOJHG010000021.1 GCA_948435975.1 uncultured Oscillibacter sp.
CATCCGGGACCTGGGCGCGGCTTTGGTAGAATCCGGGGAAAATTACGACTTCTCTTTTCTCACGGCCTGTAGCTTGGCGGACAAGGAAAAGATGTACTACGTCCATCCTGTCTCTGACCGGTACACCTTGGCGGGACAAGGCACCATCGCCCTGGAGCTTCTCCGTCAGCTTCCGGACGTGGACCAGGTGATTGTCCCCATTGGCGGCGGGGGGCTCATTACCGGCATTTCCTATGCAATGAAGCAGCTAAAACCCTCAGTAAAAATCGTGGGCGTCATGCCGGAGGGCTCGGCGGTATACTGTGAATCCCGCAAAGCCGGAAAGCTGGTGACGCTGGCCCGTTCCTTCTCCATTGCCGATGCCTGTGTGCGGACCAGCGGAGAGGAGTACCTCTATCCCTACATTGAGAAATACGTGGATGATTTGGTCACAGTCACAGAGGACGGCATCCGCAAGGCAATCAAGGCTGCCTGTCTCTATGGCAAACTGACTCTGGAGGGCGCGGCGGCTCTGGCCCTGGCGTCTGTAATGGAGAAAAAGACCCAGCCCACAGACCGCACCGTTCTGATTTGCAGCGGCGGCAATATTGACCAATCCATCTTTGAGGACTGCCTCCGCGCCTGACGCAGCGCTCCTGCCCAAAATAAAGAAAAGCTGTCCTGGGAATCTCTCAGGGCAGCTTTAATTCATATGGCGGATAGGAGGCCGCGTATTCTCGAATGAACCGGCACATCTCCCGAATCGCGGGCGAAGCAGGTATGCGGCTGTTCAGCAGGAGGCAGATTCTTCGATAAATTGGCGGGTGGAAGGAGTAAGCAGAGACGTTCATATGGAGCTTCTTCAAAGTCAGCTTCCCCTCCACGCAGTACCCAAGCCCGCTCTCCGCCATGGCTACCAGGCAGGAATCGTCATAAGCGGTAAAGCTGGAAAAGCTGTTAATATTGATTTTCTCCAGGGTCTCGATGGCCTCCCGGCTGTAGTCCCCATCCTGCAAAATCAGCGGCAGGCCCTGGATATCCTCCGGCGTCACGTAGCCAGGATTCGCGGGCTGAAAAGAGCGATTGGTCACGCAGAGCATCTCATCCTGATACAGCTCCTCCGCCTTCAAATCCGGGGAAGGGTCCGCGTCTCCGATGCCAATATCAATCTCATGATTTGTCAGCCATTGAAAGAGCTTGGCATTACTCGCCCCGGACCGGACCTGGATTTCAATTTGCGGATATTGTGCACGGAAGGAATTGACGATATCGGGAACCCAGTGGATGCCTGTGCTGCTCCAGGTCCCGATACGCACCAGCCCGGAATCCAGCCCTTGGAGCCTGTAAATCTGCTCCTTAAAATTATCATGTTCCCGCAGGACAGCATGAGCGTAGGGCAGCAGCGCCGCGCCAATGCCGGTCAAAAGCATGTTTTTCTGATTGCGGTAAAAGAGGGGAAACTGTAGCTGCTTCTCCAGCTTCGCCAGAGCATGGCTGACGGCAGATTTCGTCAAGTGGAGCTGACTGGCCGCAACGGTCAGGTTCCTGCACTCCGCGATAGTAACAAACATGCGATAATCAGAAAGATTCATGGCCCAGCTCCTCTCTTTTATATATTTTCTGCAAGATATTCAATATTTCTGCGGCTCTTTATATACAAGACGGACAAAGCGAAATCAGCTATATTTACATCTCTCTGACTATACCACAGTCCCAGAAAAAAGTCAAAGCGGGATTCCAAACGTTCCTTTTTAGAAAAGAGTTGTCAGCTATCGCCTCGGCAGTTTCTGCAAATACATGTTGATATGACAGCAATCCGGTGCTATAATCGGTTCAGCAAATCGAAGTCTGTAACATTGGAGGAATATTCTATGCAGGAAGCTGTCCTAAAAATCAAAGAATTGGGCGCGCCGCCGGAGGGCTTTGAAGATGTCACTTTTCCTGGAGACAACGGGTTTCCCTCTGATGAAACGCTTGACTTGTGGGACGAATATCAAAACGCGGTATCTGCTATCACCTGTCCGGTGACATGGGAAGAGGCGGAAATCCTTATAAAGTGCTGTCCCACCGATCATATGTCTGGAATTGAATGGACATTTTTGCATTGCATCGAAAGTGTTTTTACGCCTGAGACAGCAGAAGATTTCCAGCGTCTTATTGAGAACTGCAACTCGGACATGATGAAAAATATGCTGTTGAGCCGTCTTCAAAATGATATCCATGACAGGAACTGATGACTTCCTGTTTGCTGGGGAGCTGCTTGTTAAGGCGGCTCCTCTGTATTTTGACGAATGACCTTCTGCAGAAAACCTCTTATCTCTTCACCGAAGGCGCAGCCGGCAATTTCACAGAAGCCACCCTTCATATAATTCTCTGCACACATGCTCGCAGGCCTCAGTCATTTCTCGAATCTCATCCTCATCCATCATTTCGCTGGCGTCATACTCCATCGGCTCACGCACGAAATCCAAAATCGTCCGGTTGAGCAGCGCGTCTTCCTCCTCTTCCGCCGTAATCCGTATTTTTCGATTGGATTCCAGCGCATCCGTCAGTTCCGCCAAATCCACCGTTCCGTTTACCCTGCACTCCAGCAGCAGCGCAGCCAGATCAGAGATCAAATCAATGGCATAGTGGATTTCCATCTCCCATCCCCCGTCAATCACAAACACACACGGCGTCTCCGGATTCCGGAAATCACCGTCCATTTGATTCAGGCCAAAATCGGAAAAAATCTCTCTCACAGAAATTTCCGCTGTATTCTTTTCTGCCAGGTACTCCACCAGGGTCAAGCTGTCGTCAGTCCCACCGATAGACCCGCCCCAATACTTTTCTATGTACATTTCCGCATCCTCCTCCGGCACATTTTTGCCATCATATCATCATTATCCAGCCAGTTCAATAGGGACCGCAATTTTCCCGGTCCAATCCCTGGATAATCGGCCCATCCCGGTGCATACTAAGCCCATTCTAGGAGGTGGAGCATGAAGAAGCTATCAAATCATTACATGGAAAATGTGCGCCAGTTTGACCATCTGCTGGGGGTCGGCCGGAGCGTGGACATGGTCAGCCGGGATTATGTGATTGGAGGACGCCGGGCCCGCCTGTGGGTTATCGACGGTTACGGCAAAGACGAAACCCTGGAGCGTATGGGAGCGTTCTGGCTGTCCCTGCCCCCGGAGCGTCTGGAGGGCCTGACAGATATGCAGGACTTTGCAGACCGTTTCATCACCTTTTCCGAGACCGACATTGCCAGCGATGTTGATGAAATTGTGACTGCCGTTTTTATGGGCAAGACGCTGCTGCTGGTGGAGGGTCTTTCCGGCGCGGCCCAGATTGACGCCAAAGATTACCCTGGCCGCAGTGTAGAGGAACCCCCTGACGGCAAGGTTCTCCGTGGCTCTCATGACGGTTTTGTGGAAGCGGTGGTGCCCAACATGGCTCTGCTCCGCCGCCGCATTCGGGACACCCATCTGACCATGGAGGGTCACAAGGTCGGCGCCCGTTCCCATACAGACGCGGTCCTCTGCTATCTGGACGACAAAGCGGACCCGGTCCTGCTGGCAGAGATTCGGAAGAAACTGCAATCCATCGACATGAATTCCCTTTCCATGGCCCAGGAGAGCGTTGCAGAGGCCATCCGCCCCAAGCAGTGGTACAATCCCTTTCCAAAGGTCCGCTACACGGAACGCCCTGACAGCGCCGCCGCCAGCATCATGGAAGGCAATGTGGTCCTGATGGTGGACAACAGCCCCTCGGTCATGATTCTGCCCACCACATTTTTCGATTTCACCCAGGAGGCCAACGAATTCTATTTTCCGCCCCTGATCGGCACCTATCTCCGTCTTCTGCGGATCGTGGTCTTCTTGGTCTCCCTGCTGATTACCCCCACCTGGTATCTGATGGTCAAGGACCCAGGCCGCCTGCCGGATTCCCTCACCTTCCTGACCTCGCCGGAGCCAGCTTCCCTGGACCTCCTATGGCAGCTATTGGTAGTGGAATTCCTTATCGACGTCCTAAAGCTGGCGTCTCTGAACACGCCGGATTCCCTGTCAAATTCCTTCTCTATGCTGGGTGCGCTGATTTTAGGCGACTTCGCGGTGCAGGCCGGCTGGCTGGGACCGGAAGTGCTGGTCTATATGGCCTTCGTCTCGGTAGCCAGCTTTGCACAGCCCAGCTATGAATTAGGCTACGCCTTCAAGCTCCTGCGGGTCGTGCTCCTGCTTGCCACCGCTGTTCTGGATGTCTGGGGCTACTGTCTGGGCATTCTGGGAATCCTCATTCTTCTGGCAACCACAAAGCCCCTTGTTGGAAAGGGCTATCTCTATCCGCTGATCCCCTTCAACGGCAAAGCGCTCCGCCGCCTGATTATCCGCGAACCCATCTGCCGGGACAACACGTGACGCCGCCATCCACACAGCAAAAACCGCCCCAGCCTCTCACAAGCAGGAGACCGGGGCGGCTTCTTTGTGTGGGGTGCTTACGCTTCGATACTGATGGCGCTGACCGGGCACTCATCCCGTGCGCTCTGGGCGGAATCCAACTCGCCGCCGGGCACCTCGCCGCCATGGGCAAAGCCGTCGTCACCCATACTGAATACTGCCGGGCAGGCTCCAGCACACAGGCCGCAGCCGATACAGCTATCGTTGACTGTTGCGTTCATAGTCCATCCTCCGAATCAATTCAGAATACGTCCATACGGATCATCGCGGCCTTCCAAATGCTTCTGGCCGGTCCCGATGCTTCTCCGTACGCTCCTATTCTGTCCCCCTTTTTCGTTTTCAACCTCCTCGGCGTGCGCCTCATTTTAACAGATTCTCCACCGCAAAGGACTACCAGTCAATATTCACCGCGCAAAACCTCCACCGTATCCACGCCATATCTCTGGAACAGCTCCACCGCCTCCGGACCGATTCGCTCTCCGGACACGGCGATAGGGACCGCCGGAGGACAGGACACAGTTGGCGCACCACAGACGCGGCCCAGGCTTTCCGCCGCACGGATGCTCTCCCGGGGTGCGAACAGCGCCTCCCGCACGGACAGCACCCGTTCCCCCTTCGCCAGCGGCAGAGCAGGACGGGCGATGGGCTGGCGGGTCATGGGATGCTTCAGAGCGTCCTCCAGGAATTGGAACGCCTCCTCGTCCGTGGACCCGGACGCCATCAGAACCACATAGTCCTCATCCGCGTACTCCGCCTCCACGCACCCCACCTGGAGGTATTCCGCCGTCAGGAGGCCCGACATGCCGTAGGCGGCGGCATCCAGGGTGAGCTTTAGCGGCTCGTCCCCGACGGTGCTCCAGCCCCGGCTGGGCAGCGCCGCTTTCAGCGTTTCCAGCCGTTTGACGGCATTCCGGATACGCGCCGGGCCCTCTCCGGCGAGGTAGGCGTTGCACAGGTCCAGAGAGGCCAGCGTCAAATAGGATGGACTGGTGGAGCCGAACAGCGCCAGCGCCGCCTTAGCGTTTTCACGGAATGCCGCAGGAGCAGTTTTCGCAATGTGCAGGTACGCCCCGCCAGTGAGGACCGGAAGGGTTTTATGGGCGGAGTCGCAGCACAGGTCCGCCCCCAGGTCCAGCGGATGACGGGAGGGCTGTAAAAACCGCAGGTAGGCCCCATGCGCGTTGTCCACCGCCAGCAGCGTCCCGTGACGATGGCACACCGCCGCCAGTCCCGCCGTATCCGCCATGTTCCCCAGATAGTCCGGACTGGTCACATAAACAGCGGCAGGCGGTGTGTCCATCCCCGACAGCATACGTTCCAGCCCCTCCGGTGTTATGGGGCAGGCGCAGAGGGAGCGGGTCTCCTCCTCCGGCCACAGCCACACGATCTCAAAGTCCAGCAGTGCGGCGGCGTAGACGAAGGCCTTGTGAACATTCCTGGCCGCCGCAATGACAGGAGCCGTTCCCGCAGGCCGGTTCATCAAGACCAGATACAGCATGGCCCGGATGCACTGGCTGGAGCCCTCCGTAGAATAGAAGGTCGCCCCGGAGCCAAACAGGATTGCAGCGTTCCGCTCGCTGCCCGCCAGGATACCCGACGCATCATAGAGGGAATCCGCCCCTTGAATCTCAGTGATGTCCCATTGCTCGCACCCCAGAGGGCCCTCCCCCTTGTGTCCCGGCATGTGGAACCGGCTCATCCCCTCCCGAAGATAGCCCTGCAGAAAGTCCCAGACCGGTGTAGTCATGCGTCCTCCGCCTCTGCCGCCTTCAGCATAATGGCGCACTCCATCCGCTTCCGGAACAGCTCGCAGCCCGCCTTATACACGCCCCGGATGGACCCGGAAGCATGGAACGCATTCGCCGCGCAGCCGCCGGAGCAGTAGAGCTTGGCCCAGCAGTCCCCGCAGTCCGGACGGGCGTAGGCGTTGCAGGACCGGAACTCTTCCCGCAGGCCGGTGTTCGTCACGCCGTTCCACACATCCCCCAGCTTGTACGCCTCCTCGCCCACGAATTGGTGACAGGGGTACAAATCTCCCCAGGGTGTCACAGCCATGTATTCCGTTCCGGACCCGCAGCCGGAAATCCGCTTGTACACACAGGGCCCGCCCTCCAGGTCCAGCATGTAATGATAGAAGGTGATAGGCCGGCCTTCCCTGCGCCGCCTCAGCATCTCCGCCGCCAGCAGCTCATACTGCTCCTTGACGGTCTCGATGTCCTCCGCTGTCAGCGCCGCAGGGTCATCCGAAGCGCATACCACCGGTTCCATGCTCAGCTCTGTAAAGCCCAAGTCCGCCATATGGAACAAGTCTTTCGTAAAATCCGGATTGGCATGGGTAAAGGTGCCGCGCATATAGTACCGGGTTCCGCCGCGGGCCTCTACCAGCCTCTGGAACTTGGGTACAATCCGGTCATAGCTGCCATTACCGGCGTAATCCACCCGGAGACGGTCATGAATCTCCTTTCGGCCATCCAGAGAAAGGACCACGTTATCCATCTCCCGGTTGGCAAAGTCAATTACATCATCGTCAATCAGCATCCCGTTGGTAGTCAGAGTAAAGCGGAATCTTTTGCGGCAGGGCTTCTCCCGGGTCCGGGCGTAGGCCACCAGCTCCTTCACGACTTCCCAGTTCATCAAGGGTTCCCCGCCGAAGAAGTCCACCTCCAGATTCGTCCGGCTCCCGGAATGGGCGATGAGGAAGTCCAGGGCCTGCCGGCCCACCTCGAAGCTCATCAAGGCCCTCTCGCCGTGGTACTTCCCCTGGCTGGCGAAGCAGTAGGCGCAGTTGAGGTTGCAGGTATGGGCCACATGGAGGCACAGGGCCTTCACCACGTCGCCGGACCGCTCCTTAAAGGTTCCCGCGATATCCCCGAAGGTGTCGGGTGTGTAAAGCTGTCCGGTCCGTTTCAGCTCTGCCACATCAGCGATGCACTCCCGTAGCTCCTCCCCGGTGACGTCAGGACGGTCCCCATACTTCTCCAGCAGCGCCGTCACGATTTCCTCCGGCGCGTGGTCCGGAAACAGGGCAATGATGTCATAGGCCACCTCGTCTACCACATGGATGCCGCCGGAGCAGGTATCCAGGACGATGTTATAGCCGTTCAACTGATATTGATGTACCACAGAATCTCTCCTCAATTGATATAGATGCTCCGCTCACATTCCCGCCCCGCCAGAAATCCGAAGCGGGCTGGACGATAGAAAAAAGCACCGCCGGAACTGGAACCGGCGGCGCTCTCTGTCCGAGCAGGCAGGGGGACGCTTATTTCTTCTCACACTTCTGGTTGGCAACGCCGCAGCTTGTTTTGCACGCGGACTGGCAGGAGGTCTGGCACTCGCCGCAGCCGCCCTTCTTAGCGCTCTCGCACAGGCTGCGGGTCTCCAGGGTCTTGATTCTCTTCATAAATATCTTCTCCATTCTGATTGTTTTGGATAGTTCCGTCTCCCGCTATCAGGAAAACCGGTATTTGATCTCAAAAAGTGTACCACACAACCAGCATAAAGTCAAGGCTTCCCGGACTTTTTGATACCCCAGGCATATCCAACTGCCCAGCGGACAGCCCGGCGCAGCGCTGACCCGCACCCTTTCACGACCGGACGTCCGCAAACGGTCAATCCTCGCTCCAGTATTTTGCCCGCTCCACAGCCCGGTGCCAGTGGTACAGCAGGCTCATCCGCTGATCCGCGCCAATCTTGGGCTCATAATATTTCGCGCACTGCCATATGCCTGTCATATCATCCACGCTGCCGTAATCCCCCACGCCGATGCTGCTGAGGAAGGCGGCCCCTAAAGCGGTGGTCTCCTCGTTTTCCGGAATCTCCAGGGGAATGCCCAAAATATCCGCCTGGAACTGCATCAAAAAGCGGTTCTCCGTAGCCCTTCCATTGCAGCGCATAACAGACACAGATACCCCCGAGTCCCGCCGCATCACGTCCAGCACATCCCGGACCTGATACGCGGTAGACTCCAGCGTTGCCCGGACCACGTGCGCCTTCTTCGTACCGCCCGTGATCCCAATCATCATGCCTCTGGCGTAAGAATCCCAATGCGGCGCAGCCAGTCCTGCAAAGGCCGGCACGAAATACACTCCCCCGTTGCTGAACACGGAAAGAGCCAGCGCTTCCGTATCCGCCGGACTGTCTACCAGCTCCAAGCCCTCCTGAAGCCACTTCGTCGCCGCGCCGGTCACATAAACGCCGCCGTCCAGCGCATAGGTTGTCTTCCCCCCCATGCGCCAGGCCACTGTTGGCAGCAGTCCATTCTTTGACCGCGCCATCACATCCCCTGTATTCATCAGCATAAAGCATCCCGTGCCATAGGTTGTCTTCACCAGCCCCGGCGTCACGCAGGCCTGTCCCAGCAAGGCCGCCTGCTGGTCCACCAGAACGCCAGACACCGGCGCACGAATACCCAAAAACGCCTCCGGGTCCGCCCACACGCCGCTGACGATGCTGTCACAGATTTCCGGAAGCATCGACTGTTCCAGCCCAAACAAATCCACCAGCTCGCCGCACCAGTCCCCCTCGGCCACATCATACAGCATGGTCCGGGAGGCAGTGGAAGCATCGGTGATATGGGCCCGTCCTCCGGTCATTCTCCAAATGATCCAGGTGTCCATAGTCCCCGCCAAAAGCCGCCCCTGCCGTAAATATTCCCGGGCGTTCTCCACATGGTCCAGCATCCATTTCAGCTTTGTGGCACTGAAATAAGAGTCGATCATCAAGCCGGTCTTCTCCCGCACCAGGCTGTTATACCGGTCCGCCATCATATCGGCATAGCGGGCGGTCCGCCGGTCCTGCCACCCAATGGAGCGGCACAAGGGCTCCCCGGTTTTCCGGTCCCAGACCACCACGGTCTCTCCCTCGTGGTTCAATCCAATGCTGCGAATCTGCTCCGGCGCGGCGCGGACCATCTCCATGGCCTGGGTCACCGCCCGCAGAACCGACATCCAAATCATGTCCGCATCATTCTCCACCCAGCCGGTCCGGGGATACAGGAGCTGCGTCACACAGTAGCCACGGGCGGCAACCTGCCAGTTCCCGTCGAAAAGGATTGCCGTCGTTCCCGTTGTGCCCTGGTCAATTCCTAAATAATACTGTTCTGCCATCAGACGCCCCCCGCCGGACCACCTGGCCCTGTAATTTGAAAAATATGGACTATCATATCACATTTTTCCCAATCAGAAAAGACCTGCGCCCGATTTTTTTCAGCAGTTTCCATAGATTTGCATTTCTTAACAGAGAAAGCCCGTCTAAAACCGGACCGCCCGACCCCAATTCCGGCCCCGAAAAATAAAATCTTAAAAAGCTCGAAAAAGGCTTGCAATTCAGAAAAGAGCGTGTTATACTAATCATTGCGTTCAAAGACGACATGAAACGGAAAGGGGTGAACAAGAGCAATGAAGGAAGGAATCCATCCCAATTATCAGCAGACTACGATTACATGCGCCTGCGGTAATGTGATTGAGACAGGTTCTACCAAGAAGGATATCAAGGTGGAAGTCTGCTCTAAGTGTCACCCCTTCTTCACGGGCAAGCAGAAGCTGGTGGATACCGGCGGACGCGTTGCCAAGTTCAACAAGAGGTTCGGCCTGAGCAAATAAGTCTCACACAATCACGCAAAAGAGTCTGCCTTATCGGCGGGCTCTTTTTCTTCGTTATCAGCCTGAAAGCATTGGGCGCACAGAAGCAAATGGGAAGCGTCTCAAAACAGACACCGGCCTCATGAAACAGGATTTCATCCAACCTGGTAAACTGCCGTTCATCCAGAAGAAAAGAATTCTGTCCTTGTTTATTTACTTTTTCCTGAAAGGCGCATATACTGAGACCGACGACATTTACGAGAGGAGTTTTCGCCATGAAGCTGCATCCCGTCCCCCCTGACGCCCTCAGCCCGGAGATTTTCCGCCTGTTCCAAAAAAGGACGCCCCTCCTGACCGCCGGAGACCAGGAACGCTGCAACACCATGACCATCGGCTGGGGCCAGCTTGGGACCCTCTGGAACAAGCCCATCTGCACCGTCTATGTCCGCCCCGAGCGCTTTACCTACCAATTTATGGAGGCCAATCCCGCATATACGCTCTCCGTCATCCCGAAGGAGCATCAGGACGCGCTCACCCTCTGCGGCACCAAAAGCGGGAGGGACATGGACAAAATCAAGGAATGCGGTTTGACCCTGGCCTATACCGCCAGCGGCACACCCTACTTTGCGGAAGCGGAGCTGGTCCTCGTCTGCCGGAAGCTCTACGCCCAGAACCTGGAAATTGCCGGCGTCATCGACCGCAAAACCATCTCCCCCTTCTACGGCGCCCACGGAAACTGGCACCGGACCTATACCGGTGAGGTCGTGGAAATCCTCCAGGCGGAAGAAACTAAAGATTGAAAACCGGCGGCCGTTGGGAGGGGCTTTCCTTCCGGCGAAACGTTCCTGAAACGGAACCCCACCTTCGGCCCGTCACTTTTATCACACTAAAAGCGAGGTATTATGCAAGAGACAAACGAAATTCGAGACAAAGTCGTTCTCGTCGGTTTGAACTCCCCTGCGCTCAAGCGAGAGGAGAACGCCAGCGAGGAAACCCTGGACGAGCTCTCCGCCCTGGTGGAAACCGCCGGAGGGGAAACGGTGGGCATCGTCCTTCAAAACCGTCCCGCTCCGGACCCCCGGACCTTCATCGGCGAAGGCAAGTGCGCGGAGGTCAAGCTCTACTGTGAGAACACCGGCGCCACTATGGTCCTCTTTGACAACGACCTATCCCCTTCCCAGCTCCGTGTACTCACCGAGGCGCTGGGCGTTCAGGTGCTGGACCGCTGCGGCCTGATCTTGGACATCTTCGCCCAGCGCGCCCGGACCCGGGAAGGCCGCCTGCAAGTGGAGCTGGCCCAATATCAATATCTGCTTCCCCGCTTGACCGGCATGTGGACCCACTTAGAGCGGCAGGCAGGCACCAGCGGACGGGGTCCCATCGGCTCAAAGGGTCCAGGCGAGACCCAGCTAGAGACCGACCGGCGGCATATCCACCGCAAAATTGACAAGCTCCGGGAAGACCTGGAGGATGTCCGCCGCGTCCGCACCACCCAGCGCCGCCAAAGGCAGAAGAACGAAATCCCCGTAGTGGCTTTGGTAGGCTACACCAACGTGGGAAAATCCACCCTCCTCAACCAGCTCACCGGCGCAGGCATTCCCGCCAACAACCGCCTTTTTGACACCTTGGACACCACCAGCCGCCTTTTGACCGTGAACGACACGCTGAACGTGGTGCTGTCGGATACGGTGGGCTTCATCCGCAAGCTCCCCCACCAGCTGGTGGAGGCCTTCAAGGCCA
>CAOJHG010000022.1 GCA_948435975.1 uncultured Oscillibacter sp.
ACCAGCTGGGAAAGGTCCAGCCGGATACCCGCAACCCTGTATTGGCCGTTGCCATGGAAGCTCTGGGAGAGACGGAGAACCGCTATTCCGGCATTCCCACCATGCGGCGGGAATTGGCGCAGGCCGGAATGCCGGAGCCGGAGTTCCGGGATGAGCGGGGCACCTTTGTAGTCTGCTTCCGGAAAGGCAATCAGGCGTCCATACAGGAAGCCGCGAGCCCCGACGCAGCCCGGGACGCCGGCACTACAGAGGAGAAGCTGCTGCGTTTCTGCGCAGTCCCCCGCAGCCGGCAGGAGATCGCCGATTTCCTGGGGATCACATCCGTTCCCTACGCCCTGAAGGCCCATGTCATGCCCCTGGTTGAGCGGGGTCTGATTGTGCTGTCCATCCCGGAGAAGCCCAGAAGCCCCAGGCAGCGGTACACCGCAAAGCAGCCGAAATAACAGCAACCAGGAACGGGAACTTTGCAAAGAGGGAGGTCCCGTTCCTGTTTTTACACATGCCATATAACAGGCAAACTGGTGTCCAGACGAGATGCCAAAAGGAGAGAGACATATAATGTGTCTCTCTCCTTTTGAATTTTCCTCAAACTTTGGATAGGATTTTCATTCCCTGTCCCCCTCCTGCGCAAGTCCAGCGAAGCAAATCGCGGGGGAAAGCGAAGAAATTCCCGCCAGAGTGCAGGTTTCTCCGCAGAGCGAAGTGGTCACCGTGGTGGGAATTTCTGAGCCGGCGATGCTGATGTGGTTTGAACACACGCCATCTCATGCTTAATCCTATCGCTTTTACCTGCGCTACACAGACTCCTGCATAAACTCAATAAACCGCTTCGTGGCAAGCGTAGGCGTTGGCAGACACACCATACCAATTTCTACCGACTGCGGCGGATCCAACGGCAGAATGCGAATTCCTTTTTCCTTTGTCAATATCTGTGTTTCATTCAGCAGCGCAACCCCCAGTCCTGCGCTGACCATACCATGGGCGGCATACCGGTCTGACGTGGTAAATCTGGTGTTTGGGCAAATGCCGCAGCGCGACAGCAGAATCTCTGCGTCAGTCTCCTGCCCCGGGTAAATATTGATATAATTCTCTGTCGCGAAGGCCTCTATTGGAAAGGCTTCCTTTTGGGCCAATGGATGCGAAGAAGAAACCAGGGCCATCATGTAGTCCTTTTGCAGAGGATACCACAGAAAATCCTTTTTGTCCTGCTTGCTCACAATGCATACATCCATACGCCTCTCCAGTACGGCCTGATAAAGTTCCAGGCTGAAACCCCACAGGATATTAACCTTGATGTTGGGGTAGCACTGCACAAATTTTACCACACGCTTGGTCAGAATCGGATAGCTGGAGCTGTATGCCGTGCCGATTGTCAAGTCTCCAGTTTCCAAGCCATTGATCTGCCCAATCTGTTGCTGCAGCAGCTCCAGGGCATAGCTCAAATTGCGAATATTCGGCAGAAGCGCTGTGCACTCTTTTGTGGGGGAGATCCCCCGATGGTTCCGCACCAGCAGGGGAAATCCAATCTCCTGCTCCAGATTCGCGATAATCCGGCTGATGCCAGACGTGGTATAATTCGTCTGATTTGCCGCGGCGGACAGACTTCCGGCGTCAATCGCTTTCAGCAAAATATCCCAGCTTTCCATACTCATGGCTGCGTCCTCCCCTTTCAGTATTGACATTTTCGCAAAGCTCACTTCAAATAATCGCGCTTTACGAAAAGAGTACCTTGTGTTTTAATATTCGTCAAGAGGCATGTCTTTTTTTTAACAGAATCCGGATGCCTTTTCCACGCACATGCAGGCCGCTTCTGTATGTCGGCACAGAGGCGGCGAATTCCCACACCCCTGATCATTCATCACAACCTTTTGAGGGAGGAAACTTGAGATGAGTAGCATGGTAATCTGTCTTATTATCTTTGTCGTGATGATCATCCTGTTTTTCAACAGGAAAATTCCCATGGCCTTTACCAGCATGGGCGTGATTGTCGCCCTCTTTGTCACCGGCTGCGTTGACGCTTCCGCCGTGTTTGCCGGATTCGGCAACAACAACGTTTTGACCATGGCGGGAATGTTCATTGTGGCAGCGGGCCTGTCCCGCACTCAGATGGTCGGCAATATCACCAAATTGCTGTACAAGGTCACAGATGGATCCTTTACCAAGGTTCTGGCCTCCTATATCATGGTCATCTTCCTGCTGGGGCAGTTCGTGCCCAGTCTGCCCGCCATGTTCGCCATGGTGTATCCTCTGGTCATCAATATGTGTGAACGGCTGAAGGTCAGTCCTGCCAAGATGATGTATCCCATTGCCGTCACCGTGGTTTCCACCTCCTTCGTGGTGGAGCCCATTGGTCCTTACGCCGCATGGTATGTAACCCAGAACGGTTATCTGGAGTCCTACGGCTGGACCGGAGGAATGCTGAACATGTGGAGCGAGACCTGCGTCTTTCTGCCCACTGCCATCGTCACGCTTCTTCTCGCCATCTTTGTGCTTCCCAAGATGATGCCCGACGAACCCGAGGTTCCCACCATCGCAATTTCAGGACCCGGCATTGCCAACCAGGAGCCTCTGTCCCCTGTGCGGGAGGTTCTGGGCTATGGCGTGTTTGTCCTGGTTGTCATCGGCCTGATGCTGGGCCTCCCCTCCTGGGCCGTTACCATGGCCGGCGCCACCGTAGTGGTGCTCTCCGGTGTTTTGAGCGAGCAGGAAGCTCTGATCAAAATGAATATGAGCATGGTCCTTCTTTACGCAGGCGTAACCATCATGGGCGAGGGGCTGGGACAAACCGGCACCGCCCAACTGCTGGGTGATGCGGCTGCCGGAGTCCTGTCCGGCGTGACAAACGGTTATATCATCGGCGCTGTGTTCTATATCGTATCCTTCCTGATGACCTCGTTCCTGTATAACAAGGCCACCACTACCGTACTGATCCCCATTCTGATCATCACCTGCAGCTCCATTGGCTGTGACCCCAGAGGCCCTGTCATTCTCTGTTCTCTGGCATCCATGTCTTCCCTGATTACCCCGATGCCCAACCCTGTCGTGCCTATGGCCATGCAGGCAGGCGGATACACCCAGAAGACCATCTTGAAGGTCGGTCTGGTACCCGCTGTAATTCGCGGCATTGTGGGTGTTCTGATCGCCATGACGATTTTCCCCGCGTTTTCCTGAGCCACCCAGATCTCATATCTGTGTTTTGCTGACATCAAAAGGAGGAGTTTTATCGTGAAAAGATTTGAAGGCAAAGTGGTAGCCATCACCGGTGGCGGCTCCGGCATGGGCAAGCTCTCCTGTGAGCTGTTCGCCGCCGAGGGAGCTACTGTCTGTGTTGTGGACATCAACCCGGAGACCGCAGCCGCTACCACCGGCGGCATCCTTGCCGCAGGCGGCCGCGCAAAGGCATGGACTGTGGATATCACCAATGAGCAGGCAATGGAGCGCTTCTTCCAGGATGTTGTAGACACCTTCGGTCAGATTGACGTATTCTTCACCGTCGCTGGAATCAGCCCCACTGGCACCGCCGTTACCACGTCTTACGAGGACTTCCGCAAGGTGGTCGCACTGGATATGGACAGCGTGTTCCTGGGCTGCAAGTATGCCATTCCCCACATGGAAAAACACGGAGGCGGCGTGATTTTGAACTTGGTCGGCACCTATGGAATCCGCCCCACCCCCAACAAACTGGGCTATGCGGCCGCAAAGGCCGGCGCTCTGGCCATCACCCGTTCCGTGGCGATTGACTTCGCCCGCAGCAACATCCGCTGCAACGCCATCTGCCCCGGCTTTGTCAACACCCCGCTGAACACAGGTTTTGAGGGAGAGGCCCGCCAGCGTTTTCTAGATACTTATCAGCCCGCGCCCTTTGAAATTCAGGCCAAGGACATCGCCGACACCGCCCTGTTCCTGGCCAGCGACGAAGCCCGCGCCATCACCGGACAGGCCATTGTTGTAGACGGCGGCACGGAGGCCTCCTTGTATCTCAACTACAAGCGTCCCGGCAAGTCATGACAGCGGGTCGGAGCGGCATACGTCTGATCCGTCAGACCGGGATGCGCATGCGGCAGAACCGCATACCGGTCCGCCGCATTGCGCACACCGGCACAAACAGGGCTCTCGCATAATTTCTCTCCGACTGTCACAAAAGCGGAAAGGAAGGAACATTCACATGAAAGACATGATTGTATCGCCCAGATACTTATGGGACGGCGTATCCAGACAGGCCGCCGAACATCAGGCGATCCTGGTACAAAACGGCGTGGTCCGGAAGATTGGCGCCAAGGAAACCCTTCAAGCGCTGTGCCCCGGCGCCGAGCTCCGGGAAAACAACAGCTGGCTGATGCTGCCTGCCTTTGTGGACGCTCACGATCATGGAAGGGGCGTTACCCCCAGTTCCATGAGCGTTCCCGACAACGCCCTGGAGATCTGGCTCCAGGATCTGAACAAGCTGGCGGCAATTCCCCACTATGACGCATGCTATTACGACGGCGTCTGCCTGGCCTCCAGCGGCGTGGGAACGGTACTGCACAGCCACAATCCCAACGACTTCTTCCACATGAAGGAGGAGCTGGTCCAGGCGGCGCGGGGCTATAAGGACGCGGGCCTGCGCAGCATCCTCTGTCCGCTGTTTATTGATCAGAACAAGCGCATCTATTACAACCGCGACAAATTTATCGCCAGACTGCCAGAGCCTCTTCGCAGTACGTTTGCCGCAGGCATTCGGGACCAGCTGATGACCATGGACGAATACCTGACACTGATTGAGGAAACCCGCGAGGCTCTGCGGGAAGAGATAGACGCCGGCTGGGTGGAGCTTCAGCTTCATCCCAACGGCGGACAATGGTGCAGCGATGAATCCCTGATGCGTATGAAGGAATATGCGATGGCACACCATATGCATATTCACCTGCACCTGCTGGAGACGCAGTATCAGGCCGAATATGCCAGAAGGACCTGGGGCAAAAGCTTCATCAAGCATTACGACGAGATCGGTTTCCTGGGCCCCTGGGTCTCCTTTGGCCACGCGGTCTGGCTGGACGAGGAGGATCTGCAGCTGATTGCCAGATCCGGCGCCATTCCGGTAAATCTCGCATCCTCCAATCTGCGCCTGCGCAGCGGGACGTTCCAGATGCACCGTGCGGCGGAGCTGGATCTGACTTGCGGCATCGGCATGGATGGCTGTACGCTGGACGACGATCAGGATTATCTCCGTGAGATCCGGATCGCCTGGCTCAATAACCGCCGCAATGGCGTAGACGCCGTGGTGGATTACTTGTATCCCCTGAAAATGGCCACCTCTAAAGGCGCGCAGGTTGCCGCCGGCAAGCTCTCTGAAGGTGTCATCGCAGAGGGACACAACGCCGACTTTGTATGCCTGAACATGGAAAAGGTCTGTTACCCCTACGCAGATCCTGACAGCGATCCTCTGGCCATGACGGTTCAGCGCGCCGTCAGAGCCTGTGTGGAAATGACGTTTGTCAATGGCGTGCAGACCTGGGGGACGGAGGAACTCTATCACCGGAAGGCCGCAGACGCCGGAACGCGTATCGGCGAGGTCCTTCGGGAACTGCGGGCGGCGGATCCCGGCAAAAGGGATAACGCCGAACTGCTCGCCCATGTCCATGATTTTTATGCAGGATAAACTCCAGAAAACTTCTGGACTGTAAGGTGGGAAGGTATTATTGAAATGAACAAACCCAAACTCCGGAAGGCTGTCTTCTTCCCTGCGTTCACCGCGGTGCTGGCGTCCGGAATCATCGGCTTGGCAAACAATGAACTGCTGATCTCCTGGTTCAAGGCCGCATTCAATTGGGCATACGTGCATTTAAGCTGGCTCTACCAGCTGATCGTTGTCACGCTGTTCATCCTCTGCTGTGTGCTCATGGTGTCCAAGGCCGGCGGCATCCGCATTGGAGGGGAACACGCAAAGCCCAGGCACGGTTTCTGGACCTGGTTTGCCATGTCCCTGACAGGCGGCATCGGGGCAAGCATCGTCTCCTCCAGCATTGCCCAGCCCGTGGTGTTTCTGGAGAGCATCTGGGGAGAGCTGGAGGGCTACCAGATCGTTCCTGGTTCTACGGAAGCCGTCTTGTTTGCCATGGGACGGTCCCTGCATGAGTGGACGTTTTTCCCCTATGCCTTCTACGGCATCTTCGCTGTCAGCATTGCCTATGTCTGCTTCAATAAAGGGAAATCCGTCTCCCTCTCCAGCACCCTAGAACCTCTCATTGGCCAGCGGGCTTCAAGACCTGGAATTGCCGCCGCCATCGACGCAATTGCCGTGCTGGCATTGGCGCTGGCCATTGTCGGAACCCTGGGAACCTTTATCGGCCTGGCCACAACCTGCTTCAAAAATGTATACAGCATCGCACCAACTCCCACCCTGATGTTCTTCATCATGGTCTTGACCACAGTTTTATACCTGTGTTCCTCCCTGAGCGGCGTAGAGCGGGGCATTCGATTTTTCAGCCGGCTGAATTTCTGGTTCTATATGTTCCTGCTGGCTGTCATCCTGCTTTTAAGCGATTCGGTGATCTTCTCCTTGGATACGGTTACCTCCTCCATTGGCTATTGGCTCCAGCATCTCCCCTCGTGGGCTTTTGACACCGGAATGGAGGGAGGAGCCGCTCTTATTCAGGAATGGACCGTGTACAACTGGGCCTTCTGGATGGCCTTTGCCCCCGTCACCGGTGTTTTTCTCGCACAGCTCTCCTACGGACATACCATCCGGGAATCGCTGTTTGTCAACTGGATTATGCCCAGCCTGTTTGCAATCCTGTGGTTCGGTGTTTTTGGAGGCTGTGCCATGAATTGGCAGCTCAACGGTATTGTGGACCTGGCCGCAGTCATTCGCCAGGGCGGAACATATGCGGGAATTTGGGCACTTCTGCAAAATATACCATGCGGCGGTATTCTGATTCCGATCACGCTATTCATCATGCTGATCTCCTTCGCCACCAGCGCGGACAACAGTATCACCGTGATTTCCGCGCTGTGTATCCGGGGCAGGCGGATCGGGGACGAAGCTCCTCATATTGTTAAAATCACATGGGGCCTTGTCATTGGACTTTTGTCCTTTCTGCTGATGGCCTATGCCTCCGGAAGCAAGGGCAACGACGGCGTGCGCTATATGGTCATCACAATCGGAAGCCTTCTCTCTGTGTATATTGTGCTCCATATTGCCTCCTCTGTTAAAATGTTTTTTATTGACCCACACCATACAGGAGCGTCCTCAGCCAAGCCCGAAGAATCCGCTTCGAGGACAAATTAGCCCCCTCTGCTCCTGTTGCTCAGGTGGAATGAACAGGAACGGGATCTCCCTCTTTGCGGAGATCCCGTTCTCTGTATTACACACGTGTCATGCCGCCGCCCGCCCACCTGGAGCATCTTCAAAAACAGGGCCAGGAACAGCAGCTCCGTCTTCTTCGTCTTGCACAGCTTCAAAAGATCCGCAGCAACGATATCCGCGTCCAGACTGCCCTTGAAGGGGGGATTTGCCAGGATCAGGGAGTATTTCTCCCGGTCCGTGTTCTGATCGGACAGGCTGTCCCGATACGCGATGGTGGGGTTGTCCACCCCGTGGGTCATCATGTTCATGGCCCCGATCCGGAGCATCGTCCGGTCCATATCGTAGCCATGGAACATCTCGTTCATGAAGTGGTCCTTTTTCTGGCGGTCAAAGAAGCTCTCCTCCCTGCGGCACTCCTTCAGGTACTCCCCCGCCGCCACCAGAAAACCGGAGGTGCCGCAGGCCGGGTCGCAGATCACCTCGTCCGGGCCGGGATCCACCAGCTCCACCATCATTCTGATGATGTGCCGGGGCGTGCGGAACTGACCGTTGACCCCGGCGGTGGCGATCTTGGACAGCAGGTACTCGTACAAATCTCCCCGCACATCCCCGCTCTGAAGCTTCTGCATCTGGCCATAGATCTCGTCCAGGGCCGTGACCACCTTGTCCAGCATCAGGGGCGTCGGGATCTTGAAGATGGCGTCGTCCATGTACTTGGCGTAGGCGCTTCCGCTGTCGCCGTGGAGCCCCTTGATGAAGGGGAACACCCACTCCTGCACCGTGGCGTACATCTGATCCGCGGGGAAGTCCCGGAACACCGACCATTTCAGCTGCCTGCCCTGGATCTCCCTTCCGCCGATCCGGACCTGTCCGGCGAAGACGCTCTCATAGGGCAGTCCCAGCACAGCGCTCTCCCTGGCCCGGAGGTTGTCTGTCTCATCCAGGTCGTGGATGAACATGAGATAGGTCATCTGCTCCACCACGTCCAGCGGATTCGTGATGCCGCCGGTCCAGAAAACCTCCCAGAGGGCGTTGATCTTGTTTTTCAGTTCACCTGTAAGCATGTCATTCTCTCTCCCTGCTGAACATAAGTCAATTGCTCTTTTCGGTATCTTCCAAAATACTTAATTCTGTAAAATCGTCTTTTGAATGGGTAAAGTCTCGCCTCAAATAGTCCAAGCCCCCATCAACACTGCAGCAGCCACATTTGCAAGTAACAAAATCACGTCTATGGGTGGATTCAATGATATCCCCGCACAGGTTACATTGAACAGCGTTCCTGATAATCTTCTGCGTCGCTACCACCTCATCCATATAATAGCACAGGATCGGCACGAATGGCAACAATAAAGGTGTTTACTCACCTATCCGCCGTGTCCGTTATGGGGAGTGAGCACAAATAAACGAGAGAGGGCCTATGGTCCTCCCTCGCTGCGCTTCATATTTTCCATTTGGATCCATTTGCCGGATATCAATCCCGCTACACCCGCACCTGCCACCGGTATGTAACCGTCACCCGGTGCCCCGCCGCGGTCCGGTCCGCCCTCTCAAAGCTCGCGGTTCTCATGGGCAACATCTTCTTGACCATCTGGCCGCCCACAGAGCCGGCCTCACGGCTGGTCAGGTCGCCGTTATAGCCTTCCTTCAGGTTGACGCCCACCTCGGAAGCGGCCTCCATCTTGAACTTATCCATAGCGGCACGGGCCTCGGGAACGTTAATCTTGTTGTTGTTCTTGCTGGACATAATCAATCTCTCCTTTTCAACTTTATCATATCGTTGGGTTCTTGCGTTGTGGGTCCACTGGATATCGCCCGCATAGTTTGACTCGAAAGAGCGGGATTATGCCGCTTTTTTGTCGGCAAATTTTTCGTGTGCCGGAAAATTCTCCGAATTCTTCTCCGCGGCGCCGCCGGGAGGAAAACCGGGGCTTCCGTTCTCCGCCGCTTCGTGATATACTGGCCCTGTCCTTTCAAACCGTGAAAAATAAAGTGCTCCGCATTAAAGGGCGGAGTCCACAGGAGGCGTTGACAGAATGGAAATTCAACTGCGGCGCGGCGCGCTGACGGCCACGGCGGAAACGCTGGGCGGCGAGCTGGTCTCTCTGCGGGGAGACCGGGAGTATATCTGGGGCGGCGACCCCGCCTACTGGACCGGACGGAATCCGGTGCTGTTCCCCATTGTGGGCGGTCTCAAAAACGAAACGGTCCGCTTGGGTGGCAGGGACTACCACATGGGCCGCCACGGCTTTGCCCGGCGGAGCGAATTCACGCCTGTGGACCAGGGATCGGATTACGTGGTTCTCCAGCTGAGGGAGAGCCCGGAAACTCTGGCCCAGTATCCCTGTCCCTTTTCCCTTCAGGTCCGGCACCAGCTTTTGGACGACGGTTTTTCCACCGCCTTCACCGTGGAGAACACCGGCGCCGCGCCCATGCCCTTCTGCATCGGGGCGCACACGGCTTTCCGCTGTCCTCTGGAGGACGGAAGGCGCTTCCAGGACTACCGGCTGGTATTCGACGAGCCGGAGGACGCAGACTCTCTGTTGCTGAATCCTGCGGGTATCCTGCGGAACGGGCAGACGGAGCGCTTCCTGTCCGGCGGCAGGACCCTGCCTCTGGACTATGACGTTTTTGCCCGGCTGGATACCCTGATTTTCCAGGGACTGCGCTCCAAGGGAGTCACCCTGGAGGACCCACAGAGCGGACGGGGCGTCCATCTCTCTTACGAGGGCTTTCCCATGATTGCCTTTTGGACCAGGCCCGGCGCACCCTTCCTCTGTCTGGAGCCCTGGCACGGCTGCGCCGCCTTTGACGATGAAAGCGGAGCCTTTACGGACAAGCCCCACTGTGTCATCCTGGCCCCCGGCGAAGCCAAAAGCCTGACCTACCGGGTCACACTGCTGCCGGCTGAAGCGGCCTTCCGGCCTGTTGAAGAATGAGAGGGAGCATCGGGATTTCCGGCAGCCGGAACCGGAGACCCGTTCCTGTCTCCCGGTTTATTCTGAACTGTGCCCCGTTTTTCTAAACGCCTCAGCCTTTAAAAAGCGGCGCCCGCGTGTGGATGTTTAACACAAACCGGCCCCCTCCGATTCACGGAAGGGGCCGGTTCTCTTCGGTCCGCCGTGGCGAAAACTGCCTGGGCGTCAAACTGAAACAGACTTCTTTGTGTGGAGCCGCCTGTGCCTGGACGCCTGGGCCTTCTTGGTGGACTCCGCGTCCCGTCCCAGCTCACGCCGCATGCGGCTCAGTTCCTCATAGTGAATGGAGACCATTCCATCAAACAGTCTGCCAAACATGGTCATTCCTTCTTTCTCAGCCTCCGGCCATCAGGGTTCAGCGTCATAGGGCCTTTACAGCTGCGCGATAGTTTACACCGTTTTCTCGTAAAAATCCAGAGGGAAAACGCCGGTTCCTATGAGAGATGGAATTATATTTTCGTCGTATCGCACAATTATCAAACTGGATTTTGGATAAATAGATGAAATCCACCTGCCAGACCGTCCGGCGGAAATCTGCGCCGGGGCTTGCAAACCCAAGGAGCGTCCGGTATAATGAAAACAGCTCCCCGTGACAGGGGAACAGACGAAAAACGCGGCAATTCTTAACTTTACAGAGAGGATGAGAGCTATGGAAACCTGCCTGCCCAGGCTGGCGGCGCCTGCCGGCCTGCAATGGGGAATCGAATATCCCCCGAACCGAACGGAGGACAGCCTTTGGGTTCCCTCCGCCAATCATTTCTCCTGGCGCTGGAGTATGGAGGGCCTGAAACCCAAAGCCTTGCAGGCCTGCCTCTTCCGCAGAGACGGCATCAGAGTCCTTTCCGCCAACCTCAGCCTGCCCGAAACCGGGTTTTCCAATTTTTCCTGTGACTGGAACAGCGGTCTCCTGTTCTCCGGCAAAGAATCCGCCAATCCGGCAGCCAGCAGCCTGGAATCCGGCGATTACTATTTTACCGTTCAGGCGCTGGGCGATCAAACCACCTGCGGGGACAGTGACGCCGCCCGCTCCGAACCTGTGTCCTACCTCCGTCCCCTGGAGTCCCTTCCCATGGTCAAGGCCGTCTGGGGACCGGACTTTCAGATTCAGCTGCTTACGCCGGAGATTGACGATCCCTGCTTCCGCTCCTATTATGTGAAGCTGTATCGGGAAAAGGAGCCCCAAAGCCGCCAATTTGAGCGCTTTACTTCA
>CAOJHG010000023.1 GCA_948435975.1 uncultured Oscillibacter sp.
ATCCTCCCGCGGGATGTCCAGCTCTTTGGCAATCTGCTCTACCGTAGGCTCCCTCTGTGTCTCGGAAATCAGCCGCTCCCGGACCTGGAGCACCCGGTAGGCCGTATCCCGCATGCTCCGGGAAACCCGAATGGCGCTGTTGTCCCGAAGATAGCGGCGGATCTCCCCGATAATCATGGGAACGCCGTAAGTGGAAAATTTCACTGGCTGATTGATGTCGAAATTGTCGATTGCTTTAATGAGTCCTACGCAGCCCACTTGGAAGAGATCGTCCACATTCTCTCCCCTGCCGGCAAAGCGCTGGATGACCGACAGCACCAGCCGGAGATTTCCCTCGATCAACTGGCGGCGGGCCTCCTGGTCTCCCTCCTTGGTCCGGCGGAGCAGCGCCATGGTTTCCTCGTTTTTCAGCACTTTCAGCTTGGCAGTGTTGACGCCTGCGATCTCGACTTTTCCCTGCATAAAGACCGCCCCCTCATGAATACTTCCCTGGCGGCGGAGTGGGAAATGGCAAAAGGCTTCTTCCCAAACCTGCCGCTGCAAGAACAGTATTTCCCTCCCCCATTTTTCCTATACAAGCGGCTTTTGTCGCATTCTGTTCAGGCGGTGTTAGGACGTCCTCAGCGGTGCATAGGCTTTTTCAAGGACCCCATATCTGCGCTCGTGTCTTTGGCAGGGCGGGAAGAGGGAACGCGGCTTTGTGAGAGGTGAGGATGATGCAATGCAGATTTCGGGACTTTCGGCGGAAGGAAGTCATCAATATCAACGATGGGACCCGCCTGGGATTCGTGGCGGATTTAGATGTGCGGATACCGGAAGGACAGGTGATTGCGCTGGTGGTCTATGGTCCGGCCCGATTCTTCGGACTCTTTGGCAGGGGGGAGGAGTTTTATATCCCCTGGGACTGCATCCAGCGGATCGGGGACGACATCATCCTGATCGACAAGCCCTTCCAGCGCCGGAACCCCGATTTGGAACGGCGGCGGCGGGCATGAGCGGAACGGCGCTTGACAGAGGGTAAACGCGGCGCTATCATAGGGGCGGAGGTGCGTGCATTATGAAGCGGATTTCAATGGAAGTTCCCTGGAAGCTCAGCGCCAGTGACGAGATTGACGGCTTCCAATGCAGGAAGGACGTTCTGACGGTGCCGGTCTATGCCATGTCCAGCAGACAGGTACACCAGGAATTCATCCAGCAGTGGGAAGCGGAACATGGAGCAGAAATCCTGGAGCGGATATATAACGAGAGCGCTGGCCGGATGCTGGAGCTGTCTTTCTATGGCGTCTCCTTTTTCTGCATCAACCGCTGTCCGAATCTCTTGCTGGAAGATGAGGGCCTGGGCTTATGGGTGCAGGGCGGCCGCTTCCACGAGTTGTGGGACGCCAGCGGTATCTGCCCCGACCCAGGCTTTTACCGTCTTGAGGCTTCCCCGCTGATCGAACGGCTGGGAGCGGGAAGGCGGGCTGTCCATTGGATGCTTGCGGCTCATGATGAGGAACTCCATATTCTTGGACTGCGCTGGGAATCCAGGCCGCTTTAGAGTCCACCGCTCAATTGCTATTCGTATTTATTGCGCTCTATTCGCCGTTTTGTATTTTATTTCCCAGCCAAAAATGCGGACTGAAAAACTCCTTCTTTTCAAATCCGCATTTCTTTGCTATGATAGGCATATTCGAACAAAGAGGATGTGCCTGTTATGCCTGTTTCTTTAATCCCCTCCTTCCTGCTCTACTGCTACATTGGCGCCATCACGCCCGGCCCTGCCAACCTCTGCTCTCTCTCCACAGCCCTGCGGTATGGGAAGGGGCCCGCTCTGCGGCAATGGCGTGGACTGTTCGCCGGCTTTTTCCTGGTTTCCATGGCCTCGACGCTGGTGACCTATTTCCTGGGCGCGGTGCTGGACCAATATGTAGGCTTCTTGTCCTGGGTGGGGGCGGCGTATATGCTCTGGCTTGCCTGGCACACGCTCCGCTCTTCCGCCGGGCCAGAAGGGCAGGCTCCTGACGCGCCCGGATTTCTGACAGGTTTTTTTGTGCAGTTGACCAACGCGAAAATTATGCTCTTCTGTCTGGTGGCGCTGTCCTCCTACGTCCTGCCCTACAGCCACTCCTTCCGCTCCCTGCTGGCAGTAGGGCTGTTCCTTCCCCTCACCGGACCGCTGGCAAATCTCGTCTGGCTCTTCGCAGGAGCGGCGCTGCAAAAGCTCTTCGAGGGCCATCGCCGGGCTGTCGATGCTGTCATGGCCGCCGCGCTGGCTCTTTGCGCATTTAGTCTGGTGCGGCCGCAGTAGTCCAACGCAATCCCCAAAAAAAGACAGACTCCCTTTTCGGGCAGCCTGTCTTTGTTATTGTATGGCGGGGTCAGTTCCGGGTCTCCAATCCTTCACCAGCGGCGGGATTTGAGAGAGCATGTTATCGATATCCTCAAACATAGCGCTCTTAGTGGTCCCCAGACGGCTGGCCTGATTGATGTGCTTCACAACCTCCTGATACTTCCCCTTGATCTCCTCAAAGAATTGGCAGATTGTCAGCAGATTCTGCTGGGATGCCTCAATAACGCCGGCAATCTCGCTCTGCACCGCGCCCGCGCCCTCTGCCGCCGCTATGATCTTGTGAAAGCTCTCGTCTGTCTGCGCTACGCTGCCCATGCCGTCTTCCAGAGTCTGCTGGGAATTTTGGATGCTCTCGCTGAGCTGTCCGGCCTGGGCTTCCACATCGCACACGCCTGTATCCACCTCTCCCGCCAGCTCCTTGATCTCCCTTGCCAGCTCCTTCACCTGCACCGCCACCACTGCAAAGCCTCTCCCGTCCACACCGGCGCGGGCCGCTTCAATGGAGGCGTTAATCGCCAGGATATTCGTCTGATCCGCAATGGATATAATCTTCCCCATGCACTGCTGAATGGAGTGGATCGCCGTCTGAAGCCGGGTGAAGGTCTCCGCCATATCCTCGTAAGACTTCTGCACCAGGATCGAGGTCTTCCCCAGGTCCTCCATGTGCCCTTGGGCCTCTGTCACGGACTGGGCAATCTCCCCCCGGACCTCCTGGAATTGCTCCGCCGTCTGATTGATGCTGGAGAAAGACTGCCCCAGGTCTTGGAGCTTCGCCTGAAACTGGTCCGCCTCCTTCAGCACGCCGGAAAAGGAACTGTTCACCAAACTCAGCTCAAAAGAGAGGCCACTTCCTTTTTTACCAGTTCCTTCTGGTATTCCTTCAAACTGTTTGTCACGTATACCACTGGATAAAGGCTCTTCTCCTCCTGCGGCTGGTCCGGCGTCTTCTCCCGGCGCTTTCCCGAAAACAACATACCACCCCTCCTTTCACTCAAAGACCACACAGGTCATGGATTGGTTCACAAACCGGTTATTATAGTGCTCGCCATATCCTACAAAACCCGCGTGGCTCCCCAGAGCCGCCATTTCCTTCAGGTAGGTCTGCATATAGCCCCGCTCTGAAAACAGCTTATAGCGGAACAGGCAGTTCACGGAAAATACCGCCGACCGCCTGGGAAATTCCCGGCAGATCTGCTGGATAGTGCTTCGGGCAATGGCCTCGTAGTCCCCCAGCTCCAAAAGGATCAATACATCGGAGTCGTTCACCTGGCGGAAGCAGGCCAGGGCGTTTCCGTGAACCTCCTTGATGGAAATGATGCAGGTGTCGTCCCCGTTGAGCTTGCCAAAGGGGTTCTGGAAGGTCCGGGTCAAAATCTCCTCATCGGTGACGCGGAGGATGCTCTGATAGACCTGCTTGGCCGGTTTTCCATTCAGGGAACCCAGTATGTAATTGGCCCGGTCCGTGTTAGATGCAATGAAGCGGTAATTGCCAAGCTGATGATAGATGTTTTCCTTATATGTCTTTACCCGGCCGTTCAAGTTCCGAACCAGGCCGTAAGCCACCGCATTGGGATACACCCGGCCATTCGCGGACACCTTTCCTTCGCCTCCGGTGCCCCCCACCAGGGAAACCCTATGACGGCCCAGAGCGGCATTGATCGTGGTCAGCACACAGGCGTCGTTTCCTGCACAGAAGTCGATGCAGACAGTGTCCTGGCCATTTCCGCCCACGGCCTGCATATCCCGTTCCAAGCGGCGGATGTACTTTACCGGCATGACGGACACATCCTCCAGGACGCCTGCCGCAGCCTTGACGCCGTCTGAAAAGGCAATAATGCCCACGCCGTTTTCCACTACGCCGGTCTGATAACACATGCCGATGCAGCCAATGCTGGGGACGCCGGGGTAACGCTTCTCCAGGGCCCGTACATGGGCCTCGAACTGGGTGCTGTTCGATAGAAGCATGATAAACTGGGGATTATGGAGCCCGCGGACCGCCTCTTCCAAGTTCCCGCTCCGGCTCATTCCAAAAAACTGCTTCACGCTCTTCTTTCCTCCTGTGCTCGTTCGATTGTCAAATTATACTGGAAAGTTTGAATTGTGTCAATAAGGGGAAGGGTACAAAACCGCCCCTTAATGGTTTCCCCTGGTCTCGAACACGGCGGCGCTGGCAGGGACGCCCCCATCTCCGGTCATGGCACAGAGCCGGTCACAGTCCTCCCATTCGTCCTCACAGGCCGCGATCATCCGCAGCTTCACCGGCAGGCCGCTCCTCCTTCCTTTTCTATTAGTATAACGGCAAAGCACAAAAAAGTCAATTTGTCAAGTATAAATTATGTGCTGGCGCCTGGACCGTCTCATCCCTGAATCCTTCCAGCATTGACAGACAGGAAGGTCTTCTGATTTGCGCCGCGCCATGGTATTCCGATAATAAGCAGGCGGAGCATTTCACAAGTCATTGTACTATCCTTCCGCGCAAATAACAACTCCGCCCCTGCACTTGTTTTGATGCAGGGACGTGTGCTATATTTGTAAAAACTATAGGAGAGAAAGCAGTATGTTTATGAACTCATCTTTTAGAAGGCCAGTGCAAAAACGCTCCCTGAGAGAAATAGATTACGCGATATTGAAGCATAAGCTGTGTGACAGTCCCAGCATCATCAGCATAGACGCGGAGGCTGCAGAAGCCTGCAACGAAAAGAATATCCGCTTCTTACTGGCTGTCTCAGAGGGGGGCGCGGAAGAAAAAGAGAAAATGCCTCGCTCTATGTGACGTCGGATATCTACGGCTGTTATAAAAAATACCGGGCGGTGCTGGAGGCCGTCGATTCGCGGAGGACGATACCCTCTATGTGCTGGGGGACGTGCTGGACCGGGGCCAGATGACAAAATCGGGCTTACACATGGCCTTCTTCAGTTCCAGATAGGCCGGCATTTCGGTCGTGGCGTCAAGTCTGACCCGCTCCGGCGCTGTCGCAGAATATTCCGGTACAGACACATACACGCCTGCCAGTTCATCTCGATTTGAGATTTTCATACTGCAAAAGCCGTTTCTTTCAGGGCTTGTTCCTCTTTTTCAATCAGAATCCCGACAATCCGCTCAAGCTCCTTATGGCAAATCCCCCTGACATATGCGGTATCCTAACGTCAGGGGGATTTTTCGTATCTTCTATTTCATATAAACCATCTCAGCGCATATACATTCCTCCGTTGATGTCGATGGTAACGCCAGTGAGATAGCCTGCTTCCGGAGAGGCCAGATATACCACCGCGTAGCCTACATCCTCACAGGTGCCGATTTTCCCCATCGGAATCCGTGAAATCGTGTCGTCCATGCGGTGAGGGTCCGATTTCACCAGGATCTCATGAAGCGTCTCCGTCATATGGACCCCCGGCGCTACGCAATTCACCGTAATGCCGTCCTTGGCTACAGTCCTGGCAAGCGTCTTGGCAAACGATACCTGCGCCCCCTTTGTCGCGGCATAGTGGACCTGTCCGAACAGAGCGCCCTGCTGTCCCACCAGAGAGGCCGTCATGATGATGCGCCCATAGTGATTGCGCTTCATCAGAGGGATGGCGTATTTGCTGCACAGGAAACCGCTGGTCAGATTGTTGTTCTGAATCCGCTGCCACTCCTCCAGCGTCATATCGTAGATGTTGAAGTTGCTGTTCACTCCGGCGTTGTTGCAGAGGATATCCAGCCTGCCGAATGTCTCGTTCGCCGCGTTCATCATGGCCTGGACCTGCTCCTCGCTGCTCACGTCCGCCTGAATCACCAAGGCTCTGCGGCCAAAGGCACGGACCTCCTTCGCTACCTCTTCCGCACGGGAGGCCGAGTTCTCAGAGGTATAGTTCACGACCACATCCGCGCCGGCCTGGGCAAGACAGCGGGCCATGGCGGCTCCCAACCCCCGCGCAGAGCCGGTCACCAAAGCGCATCTTCCAGTCAAATCAAACAGCATGACATATTCCCCTTTTCTGTCTCCGTTTTTCCTCATACCTCATAATACTCGTATCCCATCAGTTCCGCATAATCCCGCAGCGCTTCCATATGGTTCCCCGCCGCCACCGCAAAATGCTGAGTAACACCGATTTCCATCAGCCTCTGCGCCACCTGTGCCGACGTGCCGCTGCGGAACCGGACCCGGCCCTGGGTATAGCTGCACAGATTCAATTCCTCCGGCACAGCGTCCGCCAGCAGAGCCGCCATTTTCAGCGTGCCTCCGCTCTGAGAGATATGGACGATGGTCTTTTCCCCAGGATGCAGGCAGTGCCAGGCAAAGGGCGCCCCCGCGTGCTTGTAGGACGTCTTCGCAAACCGTACATCCCGGGCGATTTTCGTCTTGCCCAGAGGGTCTGTGTAGTCGTTCGGCCCGCCATGGACCAGCACCATCGTTCCATCCCGGCGGTCAATATAGTCCATCTCCAGCATCAGCGTGTGCTTCCCGGACAGCTTCCGCAAAAGGTGTACTGCCAGGCAAGCTCCCAGGTCTCCCTCCGGCGTCACCGTGATATGGGGTCCGTCTGGCGTGGGAAGGAAGCCCGGACGAAGGCCGATATGCTCATACAGCGTCTTGTCCACATCGTTCAGCGCCACAGCGGAAAGGCCATAGTCCACCGCAATATCCTCCACCGCCAAGGACGCCCGGACCGATGCCTGAAAATGAACCGGGTCCACATCCTCCAGTACCTCATAGCCATCCTCCAATTGACGGACACAGCGCTCCACACGCTCCTGAGATACCTTCTTGCAGTAGTCCTCCAGCGTGGCTACGGAAATAAACCGAAGCTCCGCGCCGGACGCCTGGAAAAAGAGATAGGGGTCCACGTAGGTACTCCACATCACCTCATTGTAAAACTCCAGCAGGCCGAAGCTCGCTTCCTTCATCTCGCTCCGCAGGACAGACGCCTGTGCGAAAACCCGCAGACGAGCCAGCACGGTATCCTGACTCCCTACCGCGTATTTCAGCATCGGACGGCGGAAACGGGCCGCAGAGCCGGAAGCCTCCAGTGCGCCTACCATGCTGCCGCTGCACAGGAACTGAACAAAGTCCCCCTCGTCCCAGGTACTCTCAAAATCAATCTCCGGCTCAATGGAACCAAAGAGGACGGGGAGCGGATACATGTCCCGCAAAAAGCGTATCCAGTGAAAATCGTCCGACCAGGAGAGGTAGGAGGCAAACACACAGTCCACCTTTTCCCGATAGAAGGTATCCATCGCGGCCTTGACATCCTCCCTCTCGTAAATCTGCCCGGTCTCCACCACTTGGGCAAATTTTCCAATAGTCGCCGTCAGACGGTCCACAACGCGCTGCTGCCGGGCAGGATAACCGGCGGCGGTCTCCTCCCCCATGTGCCGGAAGCGGTTGGAACAAATCAGCAGCAATCCGATTTTAGGCTTTCTCACAGAAGGCTCCTTTCTACCAGTCCGCCACGCTGCCATCCTCAAACAGCAGGCGGGGCGTCTCCCAGCTCCCGTCAAACCGGAGCGCCTCCAACGCGTCTTCATCTATCTCAATGCCCAGGCCAGGCCCCTCCGGAATCCGTATACACCCGTCCGGCCCAATCTGGAAGGGCGTTTTCAAAATCCCCTCGCCCAAATCCCGGTGGTCCGGCATTCCAGGGTGCTCCTGGGCCAGCAGATTCGGTACGCAGGCATCCAACTGGAGGCAGGCGGCCAGAGAGACGGGGCCCAGAGGATTATGGGGCGCAATCTGCATGTGGTACGTCTCCGCCATGGCCGCAATTTTCCGGGCCTCAAAAATGCCGCCGCAGTGACACAGATCCGGCTGTACCACAGATACGGCCTGCTTTTCGATCAGCTCCCGGAAGCCCCACTTTGTATACAGGCGCTCTCCGGCGGCAATGGGAATAGAAGTGCTCCTGGACACCCGGACCATCTCTTCCACGTTCTCTGGCAGGGCGGGTTCCTCTGCAAACAGGGGATAATAAGGCTCCAACGCTTTTAGAAGGCGGATGGACATTGCGGGGCTGACTCTGCCATGGAAGTCGATAGCAAGGTCTGTCTTTCGGCCAATCCGCTCCCGGACAGCGGCGAACCGTTCTGCCACCCGGTCCACCATATCCAGGCTGTCAATAGGACGGACCGGCGGAATGATGGAATACTTCATGGCGGTAAATCCCTCCCGCAGACGCTGGCCCGCAATCTCCAGCATTTCACTGACAGGAAACTCTCCCGGATGTCCTGTGGGCTTCAAATGGCCATACATCCGGACCCGGTCCCGGCAGGCGCCGCCCAGCAGCTCGTATACAGGCGCATGGTAATATTTCCCCTTTATATCCCACAGGGCCATTTCCACGCCGGAAACCGCACTGCACAGCACCGGCCCGCCACGGTAAAACGTCCCCCGATACATCTGCTGCCACAGGTGCTCAATCCGCAGAGGGTCCGCGCCAATCAAAATGGGACGCAGCTCCTCCACCGCCGCTTCCACTGTCCGGGAGCGTCCCTCCAGCACCGGTTCTCCCCAGCCGCAGAGTCCCTGGTCCGTCTCCAGCTTCAAAAACATCCACCGGGGGCGAATATGAATCATCTTGATATCCGTGATCTTCATACTCTGTCAGCCATCCTCCAAACCGATAAAATAGGTGCAGGACTGATTTGCCGGCCGGATGTCTGTCAGCGTTCCTTTGTAGTGCCGCAAATCAATGGGCTGGAAGGGATAGCGCTTGCAGGCGTCCTCCCGCAGAGTCAGTCCCAGCCCCAGACCCTCTGGAATGCGGATGCAGCCGTCCTCAAACCGCACCTGCTCATCTGTCAATTCCGCCCGCCATTTCACATCCGTCAGCATGATTTCCAGAATCCGGAACCCAGGCAGACTGGCGGCCAGATGAAGCGTGGCGGCGTTGGCGACGGGTCCGCTGGGATTGTGGGGAGCCAGCGCCACATAGCAGGCCTCCGCCATCGCCGCCATTTTCTGAATCGCGGAGATGCCGCCGCAGTGGCTTACATCCGGCTGAGCGTAGTCGGCGCAGCCCTTGTCCAGAAACTCCCGGAACTGGGCAGGGGAATAGATGCGCTCTCCGGCGGCGATGGGAACCGGAGACCTTCGCCGGACCTCCGCCAGCGCATCCAGGCTGTCCGGCGGGGTCGGCTCCTCCAGGAACAGCGGGTCGAAAGGCTTCATGGCATGGGCGGCCTGAATGCTGGTGGCGATGTCAAACCGGCCATGACACTCAATCAGCAGGTCAACGCCGTTCCCCACCGCGTCCCGGACCGCTTCCACAATGGCGGCAGAGCGGGAAAGCTCCTGACGGCTCAACTGGAGATACGCCTTTCCAAAGGGGTCCCACTTCAAGGCGGTGACTCCCTTCGCAACGGCGGCACGTGCTGCGGCGGCAAAGTCCTCCGGCTCCCTGGCCCCGGAAAACCAGCCGTTGGCGTACATCCGCACCTGGTCCCGGACCCGCCCGCCCAGCAGCTCGTAGACCGGCACACCGCACAGCTTCGCCTTAATATCCCACAGGGCGATATTGACCGCGGAAAGAGCGCTTTGCAGTACCGGCCCCGTCCGCCAGTAGGAATCCCGGTACAGCTCGTGGCAGATGCGCTCCACTTCCCGGGGGTCCTGGCCCAGAAGCACCCGGCGGATGTCCTCCAGGGCTCCCAGCAGGGCGTGTTCCTTATATTCCAGCGTTCCCTCTCCCACACCGGAGATCCCCGCGTCCGTCTCGAGCTGCACAAAAACGAAGTTGGTGCGGAAGGCGAATACGGTAAATGTCTTCAGGTCGGTGATCTTCATATTCTTCCCCCTAAATCTCAAACTCTTCATAGTGCCTGGGCGTCAGAACCCGGATGGGGTCCTCCGGCGGGAACTGCCGGGTAAACGCCTCGACAGGACAGCCATAAGCCTGGAACATCTCCCAGTGCATGGGCAGGACCGTCTTAGGGGCCAGAGCGCGGGTCAGACGGGCGGCGTCCACGGGGTTCATATTGTAGCCGCTTCCATTGATTGGCAGGAGAAGCACATCCGCTCCCCAGGGCAGTTCCTCCAGAAGCCGCCGGTGATACATGGTGTCACCCGTGTGGCAGAGGACCCGGTCTTCTCCCCCGGCAACCACGCCTATGGGGCATCCGCCGCTGTGGGCCGCGTAAACCGCCCGAAAGCGCAAGGTCCCCAGAGTGATTTCAACCCCTGGCTCAAACAGCATGTAATTTCCCGCACGCCCGTACCGGCTCCGCAGACTGTCCAGCACGGCCAGCGGCGCCAGGATATCGACCGATTCATTCGCGGCCAGCAGCGGGTCCAGCGTGCCGAAATCCATGTGGTCCCCGTGAGGATGGGTCAGCACCAGGATATCTACATGAGATTCCAGCAGAGAGGAGTCAATGGGGACCTCCCGCCGGTAGCTCTCTCCCCTTTGCAGCCGCAGAGAATCCGATAAATAGGGGTCAATCAGGACCACAGCGCCCGCCGCCGTCCGCAGGCGAAATCCCGCCTGGCCCAGCCAAGTCAGCCTCATATGTATCTCCTCCTCTGAAAGTATCCAAAGCGGCGGGGTCTGGCAGAAGCGTCCCTCCGCCCGGCCCCATCGCTTCAGATACAGCGGGCATCCAGGTTCACCCGCTGTATCAGAGCTGTCGTTCAGCCGTTGACGATTTCCATGGCCTGTTCCAGGAGCTCGCTGTAGCCGTTGCTCTCCGCACTGCTGGACCAGTAAGGGGTAAACAGGTCAATCAGCTCCTGGCGGTCCTCAAACTCCGTGATGTTGCAGCCCTCATCTGTCAATTTCTGCTGGTAGCCATCCTCATTGCCCATGACGGTCTCATTCAGTTCCTCCTGACACTTCGCCCAGGTATCCCGCATCAGCTTCTGCGTGGCCTCGTTCAAACTGTTCCACTTGTCCACATTGATTGTAGGCCCAATGATGGAAATCATATGGCGGGAAAGACAGATATTCTCGCCCAGCGTATAGAAGCCCTGGGTGTAGAACGCCTCCAAGCCGGACTCTACGCCGTCCACAATGCCGGACTGCATCGCGGTATACGCCTCGCTCCAGGTAATCACGTTGGGACTCATGCCCAAAGTGTTGAAGGTGTCCAGATAGATATCCGAGCCGGGGGAACGGAGCTTGAAATTTTTGCAGTCGGCTACAGATGTGATGGGCT
>CAOJHG010000024.1 GCA_948435975.1 uncultured Oscillibacter sp.
TGGGTCCCCGGAAAGGCGGGAAAGTAAATTGCTTCGCGGCCTACCCGGAACTGTGCCGAACGCTGGGCGGCGCGGTAGTCCTCCGCCGCGTTTTCCAAGACGCAGCTCTCTACATGAGATTTCAGCGGGATCAATGGCATAGAGATTTCCTCCTGTCTGCAAGTCCGTCCCTTTCTCCACCAGGGCGGCGCTTCTCTATATAAATTACCCGTTTCGGTGCAAAAAAGCAAGAGCGTGCCGTAAACTTCTTCAAACACCGGGAAAATGCCTATTGCCGCAAGCCGAAAAGTCGGCTATACTAAGGACTTAGACTGCATTTCAACTTCCCGCGCTGAATCTCAACTTTCCGGAGGCGTCATCATGTATCATATCAAGACCTTTAATAAAATCTCCCCCGCCGGCCTGGAGCGCTTTGACCCGGCGCTGTATTCTGTCGGCGATCAGGAGACCCAGGAAAACGGTATCCTGGTCCGTTCCGCCAGCCTGCTGGACTACGAATTCCCTTCCAGCCTCCTGGCCATCGCCCGCGCCGGCGTAGGCGTGAACAACATCCCACTGGACCGCTGTTCCGATGCCGGCATCGCGGTCTTCTCCACCCCAGGGGCCAACGCCAACGCTGTGAAAGAGCTGGTCCTCTGCGCCATGCTCATGGCCTCCCGGGACATCCCCGGCGGCATCCAGTGGGTGAAGAAGCAGGCAGCCGGGGGCGTGGACGTCTCCACCGTGGTGGAGAAGGGAAAAGCCGCCTATGTGGGTCCTGAAATCTACCGCAAGACCCTGGGCGTCATCGGGCTGGGTGCAATCGGCTCTCTGGTGTCCAACATCGCGCTCTCTATGGGCATGGACGTATACGGATACGACCCCTACCTGTCCGTAGACGCCGCCCTTCGTCTGGACCGTCATGTTCATGTGGTCAAGGACATCAACGAGCTTTACCACAAGGCGGACTATATCACGCTTCACATCCATTTCACCGAGAAGACCCGCCACATGCTGAATGAAGCAGCCTTCGCCAATATGAAGCCCGGCGTCCGGATTATCAACCTGGCCCGTGGCGGTATCGTGGACGACGACACCATCATTGCCGCCCTGGACGCGGGACAGGTCACGGCCTACGTCACTGATTTCCCTACAAACCAGTTGGTCAGCACCCCTCACGTCATTGCCATGCCCCACCTGGGCGGCTCCACACCGGAGAGCGAGCAGAACTGCGCCGTTATGGCCGCCGACGCTCTGCGGGACTACCTGGAAAACGGCAACATCCGCAACTCTGTCAACCTGCCTGATGTGTCCCTGGAGCGCAGCGGGGCCATGCGTCTGTGTATTCTCCACAAGAACATCCCTGCAATGCTGGCAAATATCACCACACTTCTCAGTCAGGACGGCGTAAATGTAGAGAACCTCAGCAACAAATCCAAGGGCAATTACGCCTATACCCTGGTAGACCTGGGCGAGTGCATCGACGATTCCGTAATTGAGGACGTCCGTTCCCTGCCCAATATCATCCGCGTCCGGGCCATCCGCTGAGCCGGCCCCCGGAAACGCGTTATTTCCGGCCCTTTTACTTTCCGTGTTGATAAACGCTGCAAAATTTCCAAATCGTCAAAATAACGGAACAGGCGGTAATCCGTCCCGAATCACCGCCCGATAAGCTGGAAGTTATTTGAGTTCTCTTTTGAAAAAGAAGAAACCATCCATACGTTGAACCAGTTCCCAGCCATCAGCACCGAACTCGTTCAACTGTATTTCAAATTCTTGCGCAATCTTTTCATATTGCTTTGTGCTCACAGCTAAAGATGTTGCAATTGCTACAACTTTATATTCATATTTTTTCATTTATAGCTCCACCCCTTTAACTTCCAATATATTAGTTTGATTTTATCATATTTGCCGGTTTAACTCAAGCTCAAATTGTGAAATTGCAGAAAGCGTAATCCATCAACACAACAGGCAAAAGGGACCTATCTCCAGACCCGGTTCTTCGCTGGTCTTCCATGTCCAAACCAAATGGTCCGGTCTCCCAGGGCTGTGAGCTTCTTCCCGCTCTCCAGCAGCGCGGCCCGGTCCTCATACAGCAGAGAAAGTCCTGGAGCCGCCATGTTCATCAGCGCGTCTCCCACCAGCGTATGGCCTCCCGGCAGGTCCAGGCCGGCGGACCCCCGCGTATGCCCTGGAAGCGCCAGCACCCGAGCGGGCACACCGTAACCGTCCAGCCGGTCCCCCTCCTCCAGCCAAACTGACGGCGTGAATTCAGGAATGCTGTCCTTCCGGAAGCTCCTGACAGAAGCCGCCAGCACGCCCCGGCCCAGAATCCCCCGCGCCTCCAGGGTCCGGGAGAGGTTGTCCTCCGCAAGAGAGGCATCCGCCCGGCTCATGGCAATCGGGACCCCCAGAGCCTCCGCCAGAAACGCCGCGTTCTGCACATGGTCCACATGCCCATGGGTCAGCACCAGCAGCGTCACCCTTTTTCCCGCGCACCGGCAAATATCCAAAACCTGCTGCCGTTGACCCATCCGGCCCGTGTCCACCAGCAGCGCCCCATCCGGTCCCTCTACCAGATAGCAGTTGACATTCCCGCAGCGAATCCGCCGCACCTGGCAAATATCCCTCATCTGCGCATACCGCCTTTCCCGTCTCTTATGTCAAATCCATTTCCAAATATACCATATCCTGAAGCTGCCTTCCGCCCTCAAAAATAGGATGGTCGTAATTTGCGGTAAAGAAGCCTGGAACGCGAAAGCTCTCCTGAAACCCGCAGGCATGGTAAAAGGGAAGCGTCAGCGGGCTGTCCCCAGTGCCCACCAGCAGCCGCTTTCCCCCCTGTCCCCGGCAAAACCGGATGACGAAATCCAGCATCGCCTGTCCATAGCCCTGCCTTTGGCTCTCCGGCGCGGTTGCCAGGTTCTTGACCTCGTAAACGCCCCCGCCTTCCGCCGTCACCACGCATACGGTCCGCAGGGTCCCGCCGTCGTACAGGGCAAACAGCGTTCCCCGGTCCAGGTAGCGGTCGATCATATCCTCCTGTTCATCCCCCAACAGCAGCAGCGGAAGGAATTCCCGCTTATTCTCCAAGATTCTGCGAATTTTCACAAAAGCACCCCCGATTCTCCACATGAACCCACCGCCGCCGGGCACACTAAAGGCGGAGGTGAACTTCTATGGACGAACTATATCTTTGCCTGTCGGATATGCTGGACCAGAATCCGTCGGCCTACGAGTTTTTTTACAGCCTGTCCCCCGCTATACAGGACGCACTGTGGAAAAAGGATGACGGCATCATATCCTTCCACGGGCTTCAAAACCAGACCGCCCATCTGCGGGAGTCTGGACTGGCAAAGTAGGCGTTCCCCTTTTCCGGCGCGGAGGCATTCCGGTCCCGCGCCGGACTTCCATTTCCTATTTTACCCCAACCCCTTCCAAAAATCCACTGCATCTTCCATACTTCGTGCGGCCTTGTTTTCTGCGGCCCCGCGTGGTAGAATAAGCCATCAATAGAAGCGGGAGTGTGACCCGTCATGAAAAAACTATACCTGATCGGCGGCACAATGGGCATCGGAAAAACCGCCGTATGCCAGCGGCTGAAGTACGTGCTGCCAAACACGGTCTTCCTGGACGGCGACTGGTGCTGGGACGCAAACCCATTTCAGGTGACGGAAGAGACCAAACATATGGTTCTGGACAACATCTGCCACCTGCTGAACAATTTCATTCACTGTTCCGCCTATGACACCATCCTGTTTTGCTGGGTCATGCACCAGCAGAGTATCCTTGACGCCATCCTGGAAAAGCTGGATGCCGCCAACTGCACTGTTACCTGTATCTCTCTGACGGCAGACGAGAAAAGCCTGAAAAGCCGTCTCGCCCTGGACATCGAAAGCAGCATCCGCACGCCTGACACCATGGAGGAAAGCGTTTCCCGCCTGCCGCTGTATCAGGCGCTGAGCACCATCAAAATCGACACCTCCGGCAAATCCATCGCTGAGATCTGCGACGAAATCATACATCAATAAAACCGGATATTCTTACAAATGAGGAGGTGCGCTCCATGACATTCACCGTCCCCTGCCTGCTGGGCCTGGAAAGCCTGGTGGCCAATGAGCTGCGGCGTTTGGGCCAGCCGGACGTCCGTGCGGAAAACGGCCGGGTCCACTGCGGCGGAACGCTGGCCGACATTCCTCGCCTGAACATCAATCTGCGCTGTGGAGCCCGGGTTCTGATGGAACTGGGTTCCTTCCCCGCCCCAGACTTCGAGTCTCTGTTTCAAGGCGTGCTGGCCCTGCCCTGGGAGGACTATATCCCCAAAGACGGCGAGTTCCCCGTGAAGGGCTACTCTCTGAATTCCGCCCTGCATTCTGTTCCCGCCTGTCAATCTATCGTCAAAAAGGCAGCGGCAAAGCACCTGGGGCGGGTCTACGGCTGCGAGACCCTTCCGGAAAGCGGCTTTCGCTATCAGATTCAGTTTGCTATTGTGAAGGACATGGCATTCCTCTATTTGGATACCTCCGGCGACGGCCTCTACAAGCGGGGCTACCGGGCGCAGAACATGGGCGCTCCCCTGCGGGAAACCCTGGCGGCGGCCCTGGTGCTCCTCTCACGCTACCGGGGAAAGGACCCTTTCCGAGACCCCTTCTGCGGTTCCGGCACCATCCCCATTGAAGCGGCTTTGATTGCCAAGAACCGCGCCCCTGGTCTGGACCGCCGCTTTGCCGCCCAGCGCTGGAAGAGCATCCCTGGCAAGCTCTGGATGGACGCCGCCGACGAGGCCCAGGACAAGGAGTTCCACGGCAGTTATGACATCTGGGGCGGCGACATCGACCCCGCGGCGGTAGAGCTGGCGCGGCACAATGCGGAGCTGGCGGGCGTGTCGGACTGCGTCCGCTTCCAGGCGGCCGACGCCGGGAAGTTCCAATGGGGGAACAGTCCTTACGGCCAGCTTGTGACAAATCCCCCTTACGGCGAACGCCTTCTGGAGAAGAAGGAGGCGGAGGCGCTCTACCGGTCCTTCGGCGCGGCGCTCCAGGGCCTGCCGCCGAAATGGAAAATGGTGATCCTAAGCTCTCACACAGAGTTCGAACGCTGCTTCGGCCGTCCAGCGGACAAGAAACGGAAGCTCTACAATGGGATGCTCAAGTGCGACGCTTTCTTTTATGGGCCGCAGCTATTTCAAAAAGATTCCTGATTTCCCGGTTTTCAAGCGAAAAACCCGAAAAATCCGCCGCAAGAAATCCCCGCAAATTGCGGCAATCTGTTCTCTGTATAATCCTGGAAGGTCCAGCCCGGTTCTTCTCCTTCCAGCGGCAGAGAAAAAGCTCCAAACTTCCACGCTCACTTTTTTAATAAATAAGGAAATCTTCGGTCCATTTATGCTATACTCATCCTTAACAATTTGATAGAACGGAGTGGGAACATGAAACGAATTGTTGAAGTACAGATCTCAGAAGACCAAGTAAACCCCATTGCAGCGACATTTATCAAGACAGCCAACATGTTTTCCAGTTATATTCAGATCGCCCAGGAGGGCAACCGCGTTAATGCCAAGAGCCTGCTGGGCTTCATCTCTCTGGGTCTCCGGCAGGGCGTCCACGTGGAGCTGAACGCGGAAGGCGCCGACGCGGAAGCGTGCCTGGAAGCCCTGTCCGCCATCCTTGAGCAGCGCGCCTGACCTCCTGCTTTTCCGGGAAGCAAGCACAGCCATCCAGTCAGCCCGCGCATCTTAACGCCAGCCTGCCGCCTGGTAACGATACATGACTTCAATGTGGACTCTGCCCAGGCGTCGGGGTCCACAGTTTTTTCCTTTTATAAAAATCTCGCGGGACCTATCCGTTTTGGACAGGTCCCGCGATTTTTACAGCGTTATGACGGGCGCTCCAGCAGACGGCAGAGCATCGACGCCGCTTCGCCCCGGGTGGCTGTCCGGGCGCCTCCATAGGTCCCCTCCGCCAGTCCCAGCGCCTGGGCAATCGCCGCATAGCCTATGTCCGCCGCCGCAATGCTCTCCCGGTCGGCATAGGTGCAGGTATAGATCTTCTCCAGCCGCGCCGCAGGTCCGTAGCCCGCCGCATTCAGCAGCATCCTCACCAGCGTCCCGCGGTTCACCGCCGCATTATCCGAACGTTCGCTCCTGGTCAGAACACCCATGCTGTATGCGTTGTAATAGGCGCTGTCCCGTTCTTCTTTCACGTCCGTCTCCGGGTCCATCCGCCAGCCCCGCAGGCTCGCCAGCAGACACACTAGGTCCCACTGTGTCAGGCTCTTCCCCGGACGGAAGGCTTCCGTTTGATAGCCAATGCCGTACTGCGCCAGCTTCTCAATATCCTCCTTGGCAGAGCTGCCGGACAGGTCCTGATAGCCCGGCACATCCTCCGCCTCATCCTCCTGATACTCCCCGTTGCCCGTCTTCGCGTCGATACCGGCGCAGTATTCCGCCTGCTCCAAGCCATAGGTCAGGCGCATTCCGTAATAATGGGTCTGCTTCTGCTCAATCAGGCGGGCCTGCACTGGGTCGGCGGCGTCCAGCTCCTGGGGCACAAGGCGGTAGGCCAGGGCTGTATCATACGTCGCCATCCAGGCGTCTATGGCCTCTTCCATAGAGATGATGTCCTCCGGGCTGTCGAAGGTGATGTCATCGCTCCAGTCATAGCTCAGGCTGTAGACAGCTCCGTTCACGGCATCAATCGCAATCCGGTACATGTTCTCCGGGAAGAAATACCCGTTCTCCTTCTGAGCAAACTGGAAGCTGTAATACGGCGCGTCCTCCAGAGGCTTGTATGCGCTGGGCATATAGCGTTCCAGAGATTCCGCACGGTCCGGACAAAAGCTCTTGAGGAACGCCGCCGCCTTTTCCGCAGCCTGCTCTTCCGTCAGCACCCGTTCCCGTTCCCAGGGCATGGAGGAATTGACACGCTGCACCTCTCCGGTCCGGGCGTCCACCGTGAAATTGCGGGTATAAACGTCTTCTCCGTCCGTCTTCCGGTAGCGCAGGACACAGCGAACCTCCGCCGCCGTGCCGTCCTCTCCCTTCTCCGCGGTGTAGGACGCGGAAGCCAGCGCATATCCCTGCAAGCCATAAGCCTCCTCTGCCCGGACAAGCGCATCCAGCTTCTCCTGAGGCAGAACGCCCTCCATATCCTTCACGCCGGATTGCTCCGCAGCAGACAGTCCGTCGTTGCTGCTTTCTCCGCTCTCCTTGCCCATAGCGGTATTCATCGGAGCCGACACGTCCATATCGTAATTCTTGACGTTGTCCAGCAGCTCCTCCAGCTCTGTGAGGTTCACCAGCGCTCCTGTCTGGGCGTCGATGTAGATGGTGTCGCCCTGTTCCGGAATGTAGCGCAGGCGGGCGGTGGTGCTGTCCTTCGTCCCCAGAACGTACTCCAGCCGCAGCTCCAGCGTCTCCCGCAGGGCCGCGGAAGCCTGGTCCTGCGCAACTGCCGCCTGGGAAGCCGGAACGCCGCCGACAGCAACGGTCTCCGGATAATCCCGCCAGAAACGGATCACTCGCCCAGTAACAGCGTCCAGGGAAATATAGCAGTTCAGCGGAGAAGAAAGGCCGTCGAGCAGGATTTTCCCCCGATAGACATAGGTTTTCCGCCACAGGCCATTCATACCAGAGGGCGTCTCCAGCTCCACAGACTCATCTTCCCGCAGGACCTTCTGCAAAAACGTCTCTGCCGACTCCCGGCAGGCGCTCTCGTCCCCATCAGGGAAGCTGGGGAAGGAGCCGTCCAGTCGGCTGCTGTCGTTAATCTCCGGCTCCTCTGCCTGATAGCTGAGGATAGACCCGTCTTCCAAAGCCTCCACATACAGTCCGTTTTCCTCGCCGCTCCAGTTCAGGGACCACCGGACATACAGCTCTTCGCTATAGTCCCCGCTGAAGTTTTCGTAGGCCTCCGTATCCAGTTCCAGCCTGTCCTTTACCAATTGCGTCACCCGCGCCAGGCGAACGCCTGCGTTGTCCTCCGCAGCGGCGGCAGGCAGGGCCAGCGCGGCCAGCAGTGCCCCCGCAAGGGCCAGAGACAGCAGCTTTTTCATAGCACATTCCCCCTAAAACAGAGTAGAGCGGGACATCCAGCGCCCCATCCCGTCCCCTTTCCTTATATGACGGATTTCCCCGCGAAAAAGTTCCAGCTTCCGCAAAAATTTTCCTCATGATTTCAGCTCGTCCAGCGTCAGGGAAAAGCTGTCAATAAAGACCTCCAGAAAATACGCCACCTCGGGCAGTCCATAAGACTCCAGCGCCCTTCTGGTCTGCGCCGCCGCCTCTCGAAATTCCGCGTTGCCCGCCTTCAGCTCCTCGACACACTTGACGTAGGCCGACAGCTTATCCGCCGCCTTTACCAGACGCTCCGTTTCCTGGTCCACCTCCGTCAGCAGCGGGGCATACCAGCGGCGCAGCTCCTCCGGCAGCAGATTCAGCAGCTTCCTCTCCGCCACGGCCTCTACCTCCTTATAGGCATCCTGAATGGCCGGGTTGTCATACTTGATCGGCGTGGGCATGTCCCCGGTAAGAATCTCGCTGGCGTCGTGGTACAGGGCCGCCGCCGCCACACGGCCAGGGTCTATGCTTCCGCCGAATTTCTCATTCCGGATAACGGCAAGGGCATGGGCCAGCACTGCCGTCTGATGGCTGTGTTCCTGAACGTTCTCTTGATCTGTATTCCGCATCAAGGCCCAGCGCTGGATGAACCGCATCCGGGAAATGTAGGCAAAAAAGTGGCTTTTCATGGTGTCCCTCCGATTTCTCCCAGCAGGCGCTGCCCGTCAGTGCCAGTAATGCGGACCTTCCATATCTGGTTGTGCAGGTCCGCGCCCTCCACCGCGACTTCCATATAATTCGGCGCGTGGCCCACGTACATTCCCTGGCCTCTGGGCTGCTCAAAAAGGACCGGGTATTCCTCGCCCACACAGCCCTCTAAATAAGTCCGGCGCATCTCCGCCGCCACAGCAGAAGCCCGGCGGGCCCGCGCACCCCGGACGGTACGGGGCACCTGCTCCATCTCCGCCGCCGGCGTGCCTGGCCGGACGGAGTAGGGAAAAATGTGCATCCGGGCGAAGCCGCACCTGCGGATAAAGTCCAGTGTCTCCTGAAACTCCTCCTCTGTCTCCTGAGGAAAGCCGGTAATGAGGTCCGTTGTAATGGCGGGGCGCTGGAAATACCGGTTCAGCAGCTCCACCGACTCATAATAGCGGGCGGCACCGTACTTCCGGCCCATGCGCTTCAAGGTGGCGTCGCATCCGCTCTGAAGGGACAGGTGGAACTGCCCGCACAGCTCCGGGAGCGCCGCCGCACGCCGGCAGAATTCCTCCGTCACTGTCCGGGGCTCCAGACTGCCCAGCCGAAGCCGCACACCGGGGATTGCAGCGCTGACCGTCTCCACCAGGTCGATCAGCGTTTTCCCTTGATGCAGGTCCCGGCCCCAGGAGGAAATCTCAATGCCCGTCAGGACGATTTCCCGGTAGCCCGCCGCCGCCAGCCCCGCCGCCTGGACTGCCGCCTTCTCCGCCGGAAGGGACCGCACGGGGCCGCGGGCATAGGGGATGATGCAGTAGGTGCAGAAGTTGGCGCACCCGTCCTCAATTTTCAGCATGGCCCTGGTCCGTCCGCCGCCCCCGCCTGCCGGAAGCACCTCGAAGCTCCGCCTGGCCAAAGCCGCGTCGATGGACTCCAGCGGACGGCGCTCTTCTACGGCCTTCTCCAAAAGGTCCAGGAACTTTTCCCTGTCCCCGGAGCCCGCCAGCAGATCCGCCTTCAGCAGCCGGGCGGCGTCGGGATGGGTCTGGACATAGCAGCCGCAGACCGCTACCACCGCGCCGGGGTGCTCTCTCCGGAGGCGGTGGACAGTCTGCCGGGACTTCTGGTCGCTGACGGCGGTGACAGAGCAGGTATTGACCACATAGGCCTCTGCTTCCTCACCAGGGGCGGCGGTCTCGTGGCCCCGTTCCTGGAGCAGTTTCTCCATAGCCTGCGTCTCGTACTGGTTCACTTTGCACCCAAGGGTGTAAAACGATACTTTCATGCTTGCCTTCCTTTTGATGTAATGGGTTTTTCAGGGAACAGGACTGAGAAATCCCTTGCGTTTTGGGGCTTGCGCTTTCCGGAATTTCTCTATATAATAATGGAACTTTCCCTGCGGAGATATTATACTTGCTTTTTCTATAATGAGCAAGTCCCAACAGAAAGGAAGTTCCCATGATCTATTTGGACCACGCCGCCACCGCTCCCCTTCCCCATGCCGTGGCGGAGGAAATGTATATGGTGCTGCGGGAGCAATACGGCAACCCCAGCTCTCAATACCGCATGGGCTTGGAGATGAAACACCGCGTCGCATCCTGGCGGCAGACGGCTGCTTCCGCCTTGGACTGCCCTGCGGACCGGCTGTTTTTCACCTCCTGCGGCACCGAGGGGGACAACTGGGCCATTCGCGCCGCCCTTTGGCAGAACCGTCACTCAGGCCGCCACATCGTCACCACCGCCGTGGAGCACAGCGCCGTTTTGGAATGCTGCAAATGGCTGGAGCGGGACGGTTATGAGGTCTCCTACCTGACCCCGGACCAGCAGGGGAACATTACCGCCGCCCAGGTCCTGGAGGCCGTCCGGCCCGATACCGCCCTGGTGACGGTCATGCTGGTCAATAATGAAATTGGGGCCGTATACCCCGTTGAAGGCATTGCGCAGGGTCTTGTTGCGAGGAATCCCAAGACCCTCCTTCACACAGACGCGGTACAGGGCCTGACCACCTTTTCCGCCAGGACCCTGGGAGCGGATCTGATTTCCGTCTCCGCCCACAAAATCGGCGGCCCCAAGGGGATTGGCGCACTGTATGCCGGTCCCCGCGTCAAGAACCTCCGACCGCTTCTCCCTGGCGGCGGGCAGGAAAGCGGCGTCCGTTCCGGCACGGAGGCTACCGCACAAATCGCGGGCTTTGCCAAGGCGGCGGAACTGCGCATGGCAAACCTCGAAAAAGATCAAGCGCATCTCCGCGCCATAAAAGACTATGCCATCCAGCGCCTTTCAGAAATCCCGGACCTGCAATTTATCCACAGAGACGGCGCGCCCCACATCCTGGCCGTTTCCCTTCCTGGGTGGCCCAGTCAAAACACCGTCAACGACCTGAGCGCCCAGGATATCTGCATTTCCGCCGGTTCCGCCTGCCACCAGGGAAAGCCCAGTCACGTCATCGCGGCCCTGAAGCTGCCCAAGCGCACCGCCGCCGGGGTCATCCGCCTGAGCTTCGGACCGGAGACCTCGGAAGCGGATATCGACGCCTGCGCCGCCGCCCTCCGGAAGCACCGCGAAACACGCCTGCCGATGCTGTAGGGAAAATCTGTAATATCCTTGCTTGGAACCATCCATACAAAAAGTAAATTAGAAGGATTTCCGTTATGAAAAATTATCTCCACCGTCCGCCGGGCTTTTACGGGCGGCTGTTTCGTCTGGCTCTGCCCATCATCCTA
>CAOJHG010000025.1 GCA_948435975.1 uncultured Oscillibacter sp.
AGCGAAGTATTCCCGGAAGCCAGGATTCCAGGAGAAGGCTTGCAGCAGGCGGCGGGCGTTCTCCCGGATGCCCTTCTCGTCATAGATATGGAACGGGGTGGGGTACTGGGCGGCGATGGCCTCTAGCTGAGACTGAGTGGCAAAGGGTGTTTTCATGGAAAGGACCTCAAATCTTTTTAGTTTCAGAATGCTTTCTATTTTAGGTGGACCCGCTCATTCTGTCAAGGCTTTTATGCGCCGCGTTTGGCTCTTGCTCAAGAAAAACCTGCTTGTATTCTATTCAGGCAGGTGGAAACAGCTTATTTGAAAGAGGGGGAAGCACGGTGGCAAGCAACTGTGAGGAATGCGTCTACGGCGACTATGACAGCGAGCTGGATGCCTTGGTCTGCAATATGGACTTGGATGAGGACGAAATGGAGCGCTTCCTCCGGGGAGACAGCCGGAACTGCCCCTTTTACCGCCGGGGGACCGATTACACCACAGCGGCGAAGCAGTAACGGCCCCGCATGAGAAAGAGAGAGATTGCGATATGACAGCACAGCGGCGCGACGCCCCTCTGACCAGCTTCCACCTGAAATTGATTGCCCTGGTGACGATGGTGATCGACCATGTGGGCTATGTGTTCCTCGGGACGATACCGCTTCTGCGGACCATTGGCAGGGCGGCCTTTCCCATTTACGCCTTTTTGATTGCGGAGGGATGCCGCCGTACCCGGGACCGGAAGCGCTATCTTTTGGGCTTAGGCGCGTTTGCGGTCATCAGCGAGCTTCCTTTTGATATGGCCTTCGGACCCATCTATCAGGGGACAAGCCTGCCCGAGGTGGATTTCCTGGAGAATACCAACATTTTTTATACCCTCTTTTTCGCCGCAGCCGCCATACATATCTTCGAGACCCTGCGGCGTCAGCCCTGGCCGGTACAGGCCCTGGGCGCGGCTTTCGGCGGGCTCGGGATTTTTCTGGAGGGGCTGGTTGTCGTCATCTCCTACCAGAAGCAGACGGCGATGGTGCTGGCCTATGTGTGGATTCTGGGCACGCTGTTCTTTTGCTGTAAGTTGCCGGAAGACCCGCCCAAGGGCAGACAGTCCACGCTTCCCATCCTGGCGTCGGTGCCGGTCCTGCTGATTTTCTTCCAGGCCGAAATCAGTGACTGTGATTACGGCGCGTTCGGCGTTCTGCTGATTGCGGCGCTGTACCTGGCGGGGACGCCGAAACGGTCCTCTGTGGTGCTGGCAGCGGCGGTGGCGCTCTATTACGGCCCGCTGTATCGTTACGGCTTCCGGCTGGGCTTTCTCGTGATGGCGCTGCTTTCGGCGGGGCTGACCTTCCTCTACAGCGGGGACCGGGGGCCGAATGTGAAGTGGCCCTTCTACTGGGCTTACCCGGGACATATCGCGGTGCTGGCGGCACTGCGGCTTTTGCTGAAGTATTGACGTTTGATTTTTCATATGGAGGAAACGGATGGAATTAGTGGATTTATACAACGAGGACCGCGTCCCTTTGGGCAGAACAGCGGAACGTATGGCCCCCAAAGGAGTAGGAGAATACCGCATGGTGGTCCATATCTGTGTGTTTGACAGCGAGGGACGGATGCTGATCCAACAGCGGTCCATGGAGAAATACAGTCTGCCGGGCATGTGGGACGTGGCGGCGGCAGGGGGCGTGGACGCAGGGGAAACCAGCCGTCAGGGGGCAGAGCGGGAATTCCTGGAGGAGCTGGGCTTTCCCCTGGACCTGAGCGGCATCCGGCCTTCAGTGACGGTGAACTTCGACGGCGGCTTTGACGATTTTTACATCCTCTGCCGGGATATCCCCCTGGAGGCTCTGACCCTTCAAAAAGAGGAGGTCAGCGCCGTCCGGTGGGCCGCACTGCCGGAGGTGCTGGACATGGTGGACAGCGGGACCTTTATCCCCTATCCCAAGAGCTTCCTGAGCTTCCTTTACGAAATGCGGAATCAATTCGGCTTCATCACAAAATGAATCAAAAAGAGGGCGGTGTATCAACCGTCCTCTCTTTGCGTCCTCCGCAGGCGGGCAAAACCGGGGCGGAGGATTTTTTCAATCAGTTGGCGCAGGAGTACCGCCAGCACCAGATTCAGCGCGTATACGGTCAAGTAGTAGACGATATGCCGCCCGTCCCGGTCAAACCAGGGTGACAGGGCCGCAAATTCCCGGGTGACAATCACATTCAGCAGATAAATTTCCAGGCTGTAGGCCCCCAGGAAGCGGAGCGGGCGCCACTCCCAGCCCAGGAGGTCCAGCCCCTTCGCCAGTAGCAGGCAGAAGGGCATGACACAGGCGGCCACCATGTAACAGGTGGAGATATACAGCTTTCCCTGGAGCCGCAGAACCGCCACCGTAATGCCGCATACAGCTACGGCGGTCCAGGCGGCGGCGTGTTTGCGGTTCAAGGGCTGGCCCTCCGCCAGATAACAGCCCGCCAGGAGCCCCGCCGCGAATGTGGGTATCCGGTCCAGGAAGTCCGAAAGATAGTTCAGGCCCACGGGGATGCTCAGCCGGTAAACGCCATAGGCCAGAGGGAAGGTCAGCAGCGTCAGGAAGCCCTTGTACTTCACCCGGCGCAGTATCTTCACCCAGAACGGGGCCAGGGCGTAGAACAGCAGCAGGGCGGGAACGTACCAATTGAAGGTCCCAGGGACGCGGAACCAATAGTGGAAGGTGGAAAGGCTCCAAAGGGCGGTCTTGATCGAAATGCGCCCCTGTACCCGGAGCCACAGACTGTAGAGCCCCACCACCAGCCAGTATGCGGGCAGCACCCGGGCGCACCTGCGGTAAAAATAGGAGGGAAACCGCTCCTGCCGCCGGACGATGGACCCATACAGCCCCAGGCCGGACAGCAGGAAGAACATGTCTACCCCGCTGAACCCCAGCCACTTGAAGGCGTTCAGCGCTGGATTGTCAATTTGGAGCTCATAGGCATGGAAGAACATCACCCAAAGCATCGCCAGGCCCATCAGCTCTCCGCGGTAACGGCTGAGGAGCTGGTAGCCTGCGGCCGTTTCAGTGTGGTTCTTCATCGCTGGACGCCTCCTGAGAAAATTCCGTCCGCCACGCTTCCAGCTCTTTCGCGTCCCGGTCGTCCAGGGCGTGCAGTCCGGCGCGGGCCTCCATATGGTGGGTCAGCTCATGGGACAGCGTGGTATACAGCTCTTTCCGCCAGTCCTCCGCCGTCCACTGCTCCTGTTTTGCCAGGGCCGCGAAGGAACCATAGTATAAATTCACATACCGGCCCAGCATGTCATTGCAGTATTCCCCCAGTATATATAGCTCTCCCTCGGGGAATTCTGGGTCTGGCACGGCGTCTTCCAGCAGGTTCACGCCGCCGTTCAGCCCCTCAAAAAGGACTCGGGGAAACGCTTCCGACAGCTCGTCCAGCAAATCCCCCGCCTGGTCAAAGCTCAGCATAGCAGCAGCGCCTCCAGTTCCGCCGCGGAGTCCGCCAGATAGTCCGCCCCAGCATCGGTCAGAGACTGGCGGGAGCGGAATCCCCAGGTCACGCCGCAGGCAGGCAGTCCCGCGTTATGGCCGGTCTGGATGTCAACGCTGCTGTCCCCCACGAAGAGCGTCCGCGCCGGGTCTGCCTCCAGCTTTTCCAGAATCTGGCGCACGCCGGTGGGGTCCGGCTTCACGGGGATGTCATCCACTTTTCCCTGAACGATGTCGAATACGCCGGGAAAATACTGCGTCACGATGGCCCGGCTGAGCGCGTCAGCTTTATTGGAATAGACGGCCATGCGGACCCCGGCGGCTTTCAGATGCTCCAGCAGGGCGGGAATGCCGGGGTAGGGGGCGGTCTTGTCCATATTATGTGCGCCGTAATAGGCCGTGAACTGCTCCAGCGTTTTTTGGAGGCGTTCCGGGTCCTGGCACTCGGGTGGAGAGAAGCGGGTCACTAGGTTCGGGATGCCGTGGCCCACCATCGCCATGAAGCTGGACGTGGAGAACTCCGGCCAGCCGTTTTGCCGGCAGACCCAGTTGCCCGCGCCCGCGAGGTCGTCAATAGTATTCAGAATCGTGCCGTCCAGGTCGAAAAGGACGGTTTGGTAAGCAGGACGGTTCATGTGCACACCTCATATCAATTGCAAATCAGCAGTTCTGAGAACCCCCTGGGGGTCCCCTCTGCATTGTAACAGCCCTGGCGGACATTGGCAAGGGCGCTTTTGTGAAAAACCATCAAATTCAAACCCTTGCGCTTTGTTGAGCTTGCACATTGGAAAAAACAGCAGTAAAATAAACCTCAACTTGAACGAAAAGAAGGGTCTTTCTATGCTGCTGACTCCCCGTGTTGCCGCTGTCCACGATCTCTCCGGTTTTGGCCGCTGCTCCCTCACTGTCGCTATCCCTATCCTCTCCGCCATGGGGGTCCAGTGCTGTCCTCTGCCTACGGCCTTCCTCTCTACCCACACCGGCGGATTCCAGGGCTTTACCTTCCTGGATATGACCGAGGAGATGCCCCGTGTTTCCGCGCACTGGAAGGGCCTGGGCATCCGCTTCCAGGCGGTCTATAGCGGCTTTCTAGGCAGTGCGCGTCAAATTGGCGTCGTGTCGGACTTCATCCGGGATTTCCGCACGCCGGAAACGTTGATTGTGGTGGACCCGGTGATGGGAGACGACGGGCGGGCCTACCAAACCTGTACCCCGGACCTCTGCGCGGGCATGGCACAGCTTGCGGAGGAGGCGGACGTAATTACCCCCAATCTGACGGAGGCGGCGTTCCTCCTCGGGCAGAGCTATAAGGATTTGGCCAAGGACTGCGCTCATGAGGGAGGAACGGCCCTCCGCCGTGCGGCAGAGGCTTTGAGCTTAGGCGGGCGGCGGTCTGTGGTTCTTACCGGGGCGTCACTGGAGCCGGGGAAAACGGGCGCCATGTGCTTCGACGCGAAAACCGGACGGACAGAGGCGGTCCAGACAGATTTCATTGTGCATCCCCTTCATGGCACTGGGGATGTATTTTCCAGTGTGCTGACTGGGGCGTTAGTCCGGGGTGCGGCATTGACGGAAGCGGCGGCTCAAGCGGCGGAGTTCGTCCGGGCCTGTGCGGTAAGGACGGTGAAACAGGACCTCCCTCTGCGGGACGGCGTGGATTTTGAGCCGCTGCTGCATCTTCTGTGGGAGGAGACCCGGCAGGATTGAATGGCGGAGGGTTCCTGGAAACGCTGTCTTTTACCACTATCCCGGAAGTGCGGGATACGCGGCCCGTACACAGAAAGCCGGACGCGTGGGCAAACGTCAGGACCGCTTTGGGGCAAGCCTTTAGTCCCTTTCCCTCCATTTCTCATCCCGCCGTTCTGTAAAAACCTTTTTGGCGGCAAACACAGCGTTCAGCACCCTCGGGAAGCCTGTGTAGGGAATACATTGGAGAAAAACCTCTACAATCTTCTCTGGGGATATCCCAACGTTGAGCGCTCCATTGATGTGGACCTCCAACTGAGGCTCGCATCCGCCGGCGGTCAGCAGACTGGCCAGGGTGAGCATTTCCCGTTCCTGGAGGCTGAGCTTTTTCCGGGTGTAAATGTCTCCAAAAGCAAATTCGACGATATACCTGCCCAGGTCCGGGGCGATATCCTCCAACGAGCGGATGACCCCTTCCCCGCCAGAGCCGTCGATTTCCCTCAGCTTTTCCCATCCCAGGTCAAATCGTGTCTGTTCCATCGTTTGCATCCTCCTTCTATTTGGTAATCAGGAGCTTACTACTTAAACCAAGGTTGATGTCAAGACTTTTTTGGGAGGTGCAAAACATGACCATTGGAGAGATGTCCGAAAAAGTGGCCCTGCCGGAAAGTACACTGCGGTACTATGAAAAAAAGGGCCTTCTGCTGGTCTCCCGGGACCGGAACGGCAGAAGGGTCTATGAGGAAAGCGATGCCGCGTGGATTCAGTTCATCCGCCGCCTGAAGGAAACGGGGATGCCTCTGCGGGAGATTCAGCGTTACTCCAAACTGCGGTATCAGGGCGAATCCACTATGCTGGAGCGGCTGGAAATGCTGAAGGTCCATCGGGAGTACGTATTGGACCAGCAGCGGAAATGGGCGGAATATCTGGAAAACCTGGACGGTAAGATTTCCCTTTACCAGCGCACTGTAGAGGGCCGGAAAACGCCCTGATCACAAAACGCAAAGAGCGGCAGGGCCGATAAAAGCCTTGCCGCTCTTGCTGTTCCTTTTAGGAGGTCTTTGACTTACGCCGCAGGGATAACCAGCACCTGGCCGATTTCCAGGGTATCGGCGTTCTTCATGCTGTCCTGGTTGGCCTCGTAGATCACGTTCCACATGGTCCCGGTGCCATACTGCTTCTTTGCGATGCTCCACAGACAGTCGCCGGATGTAACCACGTAGGTGCTGTACTCATTTGCGAGGTCGGAAGGATTTACGGGCCCCGGTGTGGGCACAGGAGCGGGAGCAGGCTCCGGCTCAGGGGCGGGTTCGGGTGTAGGCGCGGGCTCCTCGACGGGAGCGGGCGTTTCTGGAGCGGCCGCAGCGATACCGATGCGGCTTGCGGGCTTGCCGTAGGCTTCCTCTGTAACGACGCCGTTCAGCTCTTCGGTGATGTAGTCCATCAGCACCTCGTCCATGGGGATACCCAGGTCATAATTGGCGGTTGCGGCGGCAAAGGCATAGTAGGTATCGCCGCCCGCAGCCATGAAATCATTGGTGGCGATGGAGTACACTGCGTTCTCGTCGAATTCCTTGCCGCCAACAGTGCTGATGCTTACACGTTTGATGCTGGCGGGCTTGTGATATGTAGAGCCGGGATAGAGGTCGCCTTCGTCAAACTCCGCAGCGGTGTTCACAGTAAATTCGATGCCGCTGACCTGGGGGAAGCCGCCGACTGCGGTGGGGGTGCAGTAGGTAGAAGCCTCCAGGGCCTCCAGCAGCTCTGCTCCGGTGACCTTGACGATGCTCAGAGTGTTGCCAAAGGGGAGAACGGTATTAACATCCTTCTTGGTGATGTCGCCCGCAGCGATTTCCGCACGGATGCCGCCGCCGTTGGTGATAGCTGCATCCACAGCCTCGCCGTTCTTCTCCGCGCCCCAAACCAGAGCGTCAGTAATCAGGTCGCCAAGGTTGGTTTCCTCCGTGCGGTTGCCGGGGTCTCTCTCGCCGTTCAGCAGTACCTCTGTCTTGGCAAAGACCGTACCATAATCGTCGTCGATTTCCTTCTGAATGGCGGCGGCACGGGCAGCGATGTCCGCATCCTCGTCCAGGCCCTCAGTCGGAATGCTTTCCACCTTGATGGAGCCGCCGGAAATGGTGATTACGCCGATGTTGGCCAGCTTGGTGCCGGTGGAAGCGATGACGTGATCGCCGCCAACGGCCTGGACCTCTTCCAACGTGGAGTGAGAGTGGCCGTCGATGAAGATATCAATGCCGGTGACATTCTCCAGAACGTCAATGGAGCGGTTGCCAGCAGACTCATCGTCAATGCCCAGATGTCCCAGGCACACTACATAGTCACAGCCCGCTTCCTTCAGGTAGTCCACTTCCTTTTGCGCAATGGCAAACATGTCCTCGCCTGCGGCAAAGGTCACGCCCTGAATCTTGGCGGGGTGCGCCTTGGTAGCCGTCTCGGGAGTGGCCAGGCCGAAGACGCCGATCTTTGTGCCGTCGGGGGCCTCAAAGATATGCTCCTCATGCTCCACGCCGGTATTGCTGGCGATAAAGGGGAAGTCCGCCTTCTCAACCAGGGCTTGCAGATTGGCATAGCCGTAGTCATACTCATGATTGCCGACGGTGGCAGCGTCATAGCCTGCCATGTTCATCAGCTCCACGGCAGTCTCGCCCTGGCTGACGCTGACGGTGGGATCGCCCTGAATGAAGTCGCCGGCGTCCAGCAGCAGGACGTAAGCCCCAGTCTCCTGGTAAGCCTTCTTCATTGCAGCTACCTTGGAATAGCCTGCAATAGCGCCGTGGACGTCGTTGGTGTGGAGAATCACGATCGTGCCTTCCTGACTCTCGCTCTCCTCCTCGGCGGCGCTGGCGGTGACGGCCAGGGACAGCATCATCGCAGCCGCCAGCAGCAGGGACAGCAGTTTCTTTTTCCTCATTCCGATACCTCCTTTGTATTCCGGACGGCGGGTTAAACAGGATGCCGGTCTGTGGGAACGCCGTCCGCTTGACCCCATTATACCACATTCCTCCAAAATAGATAGTAAAAAACGCTGTAAAAGGAGAATTTTTTTTGCGGAAAATCTATCACGGCCCGCGGCCTCTGGTTCAGCGGCGCCACTGAACGTCTACGACGGTGCCGAATTGGAACTCGATATATTCGCTCTTCATGATATAGTCCGTTTTACCGATACGGACCTCCTGCTCGCCGATTTTCGTGGTCATAACGGGGGTATCTGCTACCTGGGCCTCGATGGTGAAGTAGAGATTGATATGATCCGGGTCCTCGTACCACTCTCCGTCCGGCCCCAGGACCAGATAGGGGGTTTTGTCCACCGCCACAATCTGCCCATCCAGCAGCGCGCCGGAGGCCATCAGGGTAGACGGCAGGTGCTCCTGGCAGGTGTCATACATCTCTGTAGCGGCCTTCTCCACCCGGACCACGTAGGTCACGCCGATGGTAGGAGCTGGCGCGTCGTCATGCCGCAGCAGCTTATACGCGCCGAACGCAACGACAGCGATCAACAGCACAATGGCAGTCAGGTCCACGATGTTCAGTTTTCCAATGCGGAACGCTTTTTTCTCTTCCATGCTTGTCCTCCATAGCGGACGCCATACGCCCGTGTTTTCTGATTTGACGCCCTGCCGGTGTGGACAAGGCTCAGGAAGTATTGTATAATATTTTCCGGATTTGCACAAGGGGAATTTTTCCGGGGAGGAATCGCTTTTGCTTTTGATTCAAATAGTAAGCCTTATCTGGTATAAGCAGGACCGCGGTTCCGCTGGCGCGGAGGCCCGCAAGCATTTTCCGCAGGCCTTTCCCCTAGAGCCCTGTACTGGTCCGGTGGTCCTCCACCGCCTGCGGTTCTGTCAAAAGGGGACAAAATTCATGGACGAGGCAGAGGAAGCCCGTTTATTGCTGAACCGCGCAAGAGTGAATCTGGGTCTTTCTCAGCAACAGGCGCAAAGGGAAATCCGCCAGAGAGAGCAATGGATTCAGAGATACCGTGTACAGGTATTTCAGGATGTGTCCGAGCTGAACGTGACAAATTTATCCCTTTCTCCCTATGAGAACGGCTATGCGGTTTCCTTCTTCTATGACAGGCACCGCAGCGGCGCACCCTTCCGCCGGGGACATAATCAGGGTTATCTCAGCCCCGCGTCCCCCCTTTATGGCCAGGACTGCCTGAACGAAACCGCATTCCGCCTGCGGCCGGGACAATATGGGCGTATCCTCTGGAATGAGCGCCAGACATATGCGGACACAGGCGGATGGTGCTATCTGCATCATATATACAACCTTTTTTGCGTTCCGGGAGATACACTGGAGAAGGACCTCCTAACTGCTGGTACTCCAAATTTCGTATACCGGCAGCTTGCGGGCTTATACTGATTCCGCACATGGAAAACCATCATTATAAAAAGAACCCAGAAAAACGGAGAAGAACATTTATGAAAGTGATTCATCTAATCAGCGGCGGCGACTCCGGCGGGGCCAAGACCCATGTACTGAGTCTGCTGCAAAACCTGAACAAGACCATCACCGCCCAACTGGTGTGCTTCCGGGACGGCCCCTTCGCTCAGGAAGCCCGGGACCTGGGCATCCCCACCATGATTTGCGGCGGCAACAACATCCTCCGCATTCGCCGCCGCCTTACAAAATACATTCAGCAGGAGGGCTTCCAACTGATCCACTGCCACGGCTCCCGGGCCAACATGATCGGGGCCTTTCTCCGGCGTCCCACCGGCTTGCCGGTCGTCACCACCGTTCACAGCGACTACCGGCTGGATTACATGGGCCGTCCTCTGGGGAGGCTCACCTATGGCGTGATCAATGCGTGGGCCCTGCGGCAGTTAGATTACCGGATCGGGGTATCGGACGCCATGGTAGACCTGCTGATTTCCCGAAATTTTCCCCCAGACCGGTTTTACGCCATCTATAACGGCATTGATTTCACGCCTCCGCCCGCACAGGGAGACCGGCTGGCATACCTCCGGGGCCTGGGCGCAGACGTGGAGGAAGATTCCGTGGTTGTGGGCATCGCGGCGCGGCTGAATCCGGTCAAGGATATGTCTACCCTGGTTCGCGGCTTCGCCGAAGGGTATAAAGCGTGTCGAAAATTGCGTTTAGTAATCGCCGGAGACGGAGAAGAACGGGAAAAGCTGGGCAGTCTTGCCAAGGAGCTGGGCGTAGAAAAGCAGGTTGCTTTCGCCGGGTGGATCAGCGGGGGCATGGACCAGTTTTATTCCGCTCTGGATGTAAACGCCCTCACCAGCCTGTCGGAGACGTTCCCCTATGCCTTGACCGAAGGGGCGCGGTTCCGCCTGGCGACTGTGGCAACGGCCGTGGGAGGCATTCCCTATCTGATTGACCAGGGAGTAAATGGCTATCTTTTCCAGCCCGGAGATTGGAAGGTCCTGGGAGAGCGTCTGGCCGCGCTGGGGAACGACGGGGACCTGCGCCGGGAGATGGGAGAGCGGCTGTACGAAAAGGCGTCCGCCCGGTTCTCTATACAGCGGACAGTGGATACGCAGCTTCATATTTATGAAGAGATTCTGCGCCGGCACAGCCGGCCTGGGAGCAAGCGGGATGGCGTGGTCATCTGCGGCGCGTATGGACGGGGCAACGCCGGGGACGACGCTATCTTGGAGGCCATATTGCAGGAAATGCGCTCGGCGGACCCCGACATGCCGGTTACTGTGCTGTCCAAAGCCCCTGAGAGCACCCGCATGGCCTACTGGGTCAACGCGGTCAGCCGGGTGGCGTTCTTCCGCTGGTTCAGGGCCATGCGGCGGGCGAAGCTGTATATCAACGGCGGCGGAAGTCTCAACGTCATATCCTGTAAGCGGTCCATGAGCCATGCCAACCTATAAATCAACGTCGTCGTCAGCCTGATCAAGGACGTGACCTCCCGGCGGTCTTTGTGGTTCTACCTGATGAATATCCGTGCGGCAAAATGGGCGGGATGCAGGGTGCAGATGTACGGCTGCGGCATTGGACCCGTTACCCGCGGGAACCACCGGCGTCTCGCGGCGGCCGTGCTGAACCGCAGCGTAGACGTAATCACTCTGCGGGAGCCGGACTCCCTGGAGGAGCTGCGGGCTATGGGAGTAGACAAGCCGGAAATCCTGCTGACGGCGGACCCGGCTTTGACCCTCCGCCGCGCCGGGGACGATGA
>CAOJHG010000026.1 GCA_948435975.1 uncultured Oscillibacter sp.
CGGATGCACTCCATTAAGGCCGTCCTGGTGGCCACCATCGGAAAATAAAGGGGGAAACGACCCTTGGAAAACTCCAAATTCCGGATGCCCACAGCTTACACCATTCTCTTTCTGCTGATTATCCTTGTGGCAATTGCGACGTGGCTGATTCCGGCGGGGGCTTACGACTATGTGGACGATGTGCCGGTAGCCGGGACGTACCACGCAGTAGATCCCAGCCCCCAGGGGATCAGCGCCGTACTGAAAGCGGCCTTCTCCGGGTTTTATGACGCGGTGGATGTGTGCGTTTTCATCCTGATGGTGGGCGGCTTCCTGGGTGTGGTGATGAAGACCGGCGCGGTGGATGCGGGAGTCAGCAACATCATCCGCCTCCTGGGAGGCCGAGAGAAATGGCTGATTCCCATTCTGATGCTGCTCTTTGGCTTGGGCGGCACCACCTATGGCATGTGGGAAGAGACCATGGCCTTTTATCCCCTGCTGATTCCCGTTTTCCTGGCGGCGGGCTATGACGCAGTTGTGGGCATTTCGGTCATTCTGCTGGGCGCGGGGGCGGGCGTGATCTGCTCCACCGTCAATCCCTTTGCCACCGGCATTGCGGCGGGCTTTGCAGGCGTTTCCCTGGGAGACGGCATTCTTCTCCGGGTACTGCAATGGATTGTCTTCGAGGGCGCGGCCATCTGGTTTGTCATGGCGTATGCGGCCCGGGTGAAAAAGAATCCCGCCCGGTCTGTGGTTGGCGTCGGCGCAGGAAAGATTCAGGCCAACGTGCATGAGGCGCCGGACTTCACCACCCGGCGGAAGCTGATTATGGTGGTATTCACGGCGACCTTCCTGATCATGATTTACGGCGTGATCCCCTTTGACGAAATGGGGCTGCCGCTGCCGGTGCTGGGATGGTGGTTCCCGGAGCTGAGCGCACTGTTTCTGACGGCGGGGGTAATCGTGGGCCTGATGGACAGCCAGAGAGAGGACGAGATTGCCGAGACCTTCGTGGCGGGCTGCGCGGACCTTCTGGGCGTGGCGCTGATTATTGGCATCAGCCGGGGGATCACAGTGCTGATGAACGACGGCCACATTACCGACACGGTGCTGCACTGGGGCGAGGAGGCGCTCTCCAACACTGGGCCGGTCAGCTTTGTCCTGCTGGTGTATCTGGTTTATCTTCCGCTGACGGTTTTGATCCCCTCTTCTTCCGGCCTGGCCACGCTGTCGGTCCCGGTCATGGCTCCTTTGGGGCGGTTCGCCGGAGTGGGAGGAGAACTGGTGGTGACGGCGTTCCAGTCTGCTTCCGGACTGGTGAATATTGTCACGCCCACAGCCGCGGTAGTGATGGGAGCGCTTGCCTTGGGTCACGTGCCTTACGACCGCTGGATCAAATATGTGTGGAAGCTGGCCTTGTATTTCCTGCTGTTGACCCTGGTGTTTTTGATGATTGGCGTTTTCATTGGATGACGCACAAACGGCGCGGCTTCGGCTGCGTCGTTTTTTTATCTGGGCGGCATGGAGGGGCGTCGTGTGAACGTTTTTTGAACTTGCCGCGACGCTCTTGAGGTTTCCGTCTGATTGTGGTATCATGGGTAAAACGAAAAAGGAGAATGTTTACCCCATGAAAAAGATGCTCTGCTTCCTGCTGGCGCTTTGCAGTCTGGTTGTGCCGGCCTTGGCGGAAGAGGAAACCAGCTTCACCGACGTGCCTGAGACCTACTGGGCCTTTGAACAGATTCACCGTGCCGCCGGAGCCGGGGCCGTCTCTGGCTATGCGGACGGCAGCTTTCATCCAGAAGACTCCGTCACCGGCGTGCAGTTCTGCGCGGTCCTGGCCCGGTCCTTTATGGCAGAGGCGCTTTCTGCTCAGCCTGCGGATCTTCCCTGGCAGACACAGGCACTCAACGCCTGCGCTTCTATCCTGCCTGGGACCAGCCTGGAGGACGGCGCGTGGCAGTCTTCCGCCAGTCAACGGGCCTTGAGCCGCTATGATATGGCCCAGATGATATTCCAGCTTTTGGGGGAAAATGCCGGCCCCGCCGAGGAGGAAGCCGCCTCCGCTGAAACCGCCTTGGCCGATTGGGGACAGATTCCTCCCCGCTACCGTGACGCCGTGGCTTCCTGCATGGCGCGGGGACTCCTGCAAGGCCGAAGCGACGGCAGCTTCCAGGGAAAGGAGCCGGTCAGCCGCGCACAGGCCTGCGTCATTTGGGCCCGCCTCAAGGACTGCCTTGCCGGCATGGAGGCTGAACCCGCCCCGGAACCGGAGGAGCCTGCTGAATCCATTTTCGTCCTCCGGGAAGGGGAGACCGTGCAGCAGATGATGGACCGGGTAAACCGCGCCACGCCCCTCCATCCTGAAGGCGGTGTGCTCTCCAACGGAAAAGCCATCACGAATGAAAACGTACAGGAGCTTCTGGAGCAGGTGCGCGAGACCTTTCCAGACGGCACCCGCTGGACGAAGGACCCCAAATATAATTACAGCTCTCCAAAGATTGGATACAGCTCCAGTTGCTTGGCGTTTGGCCTGGCGGTCAGCGACTTCCTCTTCGGGGAGGACGCCAGCATCACCCAGCATCGAAATTTCCGGCAGTTGAAGGCGGGCGACGTGGTAGACATCCGGACGGAGGCGGTGCAGCGGGTCCTGGTCATCACCAGCGTGGACGCGGAGACGGGGGATTATACTGCCTGCGACCTCCAGCTCAACAAGAAACTGGACTGGTCCGAGTGGGGGAATCTCAAGGATTTCATCGACGCTTCTATTAGCTGCATATACAGCCGGTATTGATTGACGTGGGTTCTACAAAACGGATGACAGACCCTCTGGCTGTCCCATCAAAGGAGCTGCTTCCTGTACAGGAGGCGGCTCTTTTTTACTCTGCGGAAGCCTGCAAAAAAAGGGGAAACCAGGGGTACGCTTCCAGGCAACTTTCCCCGCCGGTCCGCATAGACTAACGTATCAGCAAAAATGGAACCATGCAAAGGAGGGCAGATCTTGTATTTCCAGGGAACCGGCGATATTGACGATTTGATTTTTCAGGACTGCTGGATCATCAGCGACCGGTAGTTCAAAAAGGAAGCGCAAAAATCAAGAAGGCTTCAGGCTGTCTGGCAGGGCTGGACGGCCTTCCTTTTTTGGATTCCGGGCGCTTCCTTTTGAATTTGGAATTGACAAGCCTTTTTTTGGCGCATATACTAAAACTATTCAAAAAAGGAGCGTGAACCCCCATGGACTTGACCTTGAATAACGCTGTGCTGAATGTGCAGTTGTCTGGTATCCGCCGCTTTACCTTTCTGGTGCGGGATACCCCCGGCGCGGTTGCCATGACCATCGGCGAACCAGACCAGAACACTCCCCTCGCCGTCAAGGAAGCCGCAAAGGCCGCCCTGGACGCTAACGACACCCACTATCCTCCTGGCAACGGGTATCCCTATATGCTGGAGGCGATTTCCCGCTATGAGGAGAAAGCCCACGCACTCCGCTATTCCCCAGAGGAGATCATCCTCACCATCGGCGCTACCGAGGGCCTCTTCATCAGTCTTTCCACTGTCCTCAATCCCGGCGACGAGGTTATCATCCCCACCCCCGCTTTCAGCCTGTATGAGTCTATCACCCAACTATGCCGGGGCGTGCCGGTAGCACTGCCAACGGAAAATAACCGCTTCCAGATCGACCCGGAACAACTGAAGGCCGCCATCACCCCCAAGACCAAGGCCATCGTTCTGACTTCCCCCAACAACCCCACCGGCTGTATCTACACCAAGGAGACCCTGGACGCCATCCATGGGATCTTGCAGGACAAGCCTATCTTTGTGATCTGCGATGATGTATACCGGACTTTGATTTATACGGAAGGCTATCACAGCTTCTCCGAATATCAGGACATGCGGGACCGGATCATCATCATTCAGAGCTTCTCCAAGCCCTATGCCATGACCGGCTGGCGTCTGGGTTACTGCATGGCAGACGCGCCTGTTCGGGACCGGATGCAGATTTTCCACCAATATTCCGTGGTGTCCGCTCCCGCTTTCGTTCAGCCCGCCTGTGTGGAGGCCCTGGATACGGATACGGCCCCCGTCGTTGAATTGTTCCGGAAACGGCGGGATTATGTCTTTAAGCGCTTGACGGATATGGGTCTGGAGGTTCAGGAGCCGGAGGGCGCGTTTTACATGTTCATCAATATCAAGAAGTACGGTATGGATTCCCTCTCCTTCTGCGAAAAAATGCTGAAAGAGGGACTGGTAGGCGTGATTCCCGGCGTGTACTTCGGCACGGAAGGGTATATGCGCCTGTCCTACTGCTACTCCGATGAGGATTTGAAGGAGGGTCTGGACCGTATCGAGCGCTTCCTCAAGACGCTGTGACGCGGCGGTTTCCCCGGCTTTCCGGGAGCTTGTTTTCATGACGCGCTGTTCCGCTGGCGGCGGGAGTTCTAAAAATTTTCCCGGACCTCTATTCTTTTGTCTCAAAAATGTCGATAAGATAATAGAATGTATTATTATGGGAGGTGTGCGGCAATGGATGTGGCAAAGGTACCGGCAGCAGCGGCGGCCAGCGGAACAGTGTCAGTTTCCCAGCAGAGCCAAGGGCAGTCCGTTGGTTCCGCCCAGAAGAGCCTTGCTGAGATGATGAAGGACGCCCAGGAGAAGATTCAGGCCAACAAGGACCGCCTTAAAATCTCCAAGAATCCCAGCCGCTACGGAGATGCGCCCATTGAGGCCTATTCCCGTCTGTCCCGGGCGAGGACCGCTTCTCAGGTAAACGCGGCGGCGGGGTATGCGAGGCGGCAGATTCTCCAACTGAAGGCGGCGAAGCGGAAGGACCCGGACAACGCCAAGCAAATCCAGGCGGCCATCAACCAACTGCAAAAGGCTGTGAACCGGTCCGGAAAAAAGAAGCGGGAGCTGGAGCAGGAAAGGTTGGAGGAAAAGCGTCAAGCCCGCCTGAGAGAAGAGAAGCGGAGTGAAGCGGCCCAGCGCCAGCAGGCAGAGCTGAACCGGAAGCGGTCCTTGCGGAAGGTTCGGGAGTCCGGGTATGTTCGGGAAGCGGCTGTGGATAAGCGGGTGCAGGGACAGCTTGCGGCCACTCGGACAGAGCTGCGGAACCAGGCGCAGGCGTTATCGGCGGCCCTCCAGCCTCCGGCGGGCGCGGCGGAACAGTATGCGGCCCCGGCGGTGGATGCGGCTCCCAGCGGCGGGGCCATCGACGTTCAGGCATAGGAAAAGCATGACGTCTCCAGGAAGTGGTTTCTGACTGGAAGACTTCGAAAAAACAGACCATTCTGACGGCAAGGAGCTTTCCGAGCGGTAAGAGGCAGAAAAAGGGCGCGTGGAGAGGGGAGAGTCATCCCTCCTCCCTGCGTCTGGACTTTATGCGGCCTCCGTCAAATGGCGGGCCGCTTTTCTTATGGGGAGGGCGCTCACATGAAATGCAAAAGAAGGGGGAAACTGCAATATGGAAACACGTGCCGCTGTTCTGGCGGTCATCGTCCGGGACTCCGCCTCCGTGTCCGCGCTGAACAGTCTGCTGCATCAATATGAGGACTGCATCATTGGCCGGATGGGGATTCCCTGCCGTCAGAGGGGTATCCGGATTATCAGCGTGGCCCTTGACGCCAGCGCGGACCAGATTTCGGCGCTGTCCGGGAAGATCGGCCGCCTGCCCGGTGTGACTGCAAAGACAGTTTACGCACCAGAGGACAAAACCTAAAAAATCAGAAACAAGGAAAGAGGAAACGACCATGAAAACCGCCAAGAAACTGACGCTGCTCCTGGCGCTGCTCTTGACGCTCACTGCCGCCGGATGCGGTCAGAGCGGGACTGCGCCTGCCGGTTCCAGTGAGACGGACCCGCCGGAGGTACAAGACGCCGGCACGAAGAACCCGCCGGAGGAGGAAGCGGGAACCGCCCTGGTTGAAACGGTCTCGATTCGGGCGGCGGCGCTGAAGGGGCCTACAGCAATGGGCATGGTCCACATGATGGCGGACGACGGAATAAACAGCTACACCCTGGCTGGGGCCGCTGACGAGGTGACGCCGCTGCTCATCAAAGGCGAGCTGGACATGGCCTGCGTCCCCGCGAACCTGGCGGCGGTGCTGTATAATCAGACGGAAGGGGAGATTGTGACCCTGGCCGTGAACACCCTGGGGGTCCTCTATATCGTGGAAAATGGCGGTACGGTGCAGTCGGTGGCGGATTTGGCCGGTAAGACCATCGCCGCCGCCGGAAAGGGGTCTACGCCGGAGTTCGGCCTGCGCTATCTGCTGGAACAGAACGGAATAGATCCAGATCAGGATGTGACCATCGAATGGAAGAGCGAACATGCGGAGTGCGTCTCTGCTCTGGCGGCGGGAACGGCTTCCATTGCGCTCCTGCCACAGCCCTTTGTTACTGTGGCCCAGTCCAAGCTCGAGGGCCTGCGCACCGCCCTGGACCTGACAGCGGAATGGGACGCTTTAGGCAATGGCTCTGCTATGATTACCGGCGTCATCGCGGCCCGCCGGACGTTTGTGGAAGCTTATCCGGAGGCCACGGCAGAATTCCTGGACCAATATGCCGGCAGTGTGGCCTGGGTGAACACCAACACCGCTGAGGCCGCCAGTCTGATTGGAGAGCTGGGCATTGTGGAAGCGGCTGTGGCGGAAAAGGCCCTGCCCTACTGCAACATTGTCTGCATCACTGGAAGCGAGATGGAAGAAAAGCTCTCCGGATACCTTGCGGTGCTCTACAATGCCCTGCCTCAGTCTGTGGGCGGCGCGCTTCCCGGTCATGACTTCTACTACGGCGCGTAAAAAGCCGCGGCTGTGGGCGGTGGGAGTCTGGCTGCTGGTCTGGCAGGGGGCGAGTATGGCGCTGGCGGCGGTCTATCCTCATGGGGCGCTGCTGCTGGCTTCCCCAGTCAGCGCGGCGGCCCGGCTTCTGGCGCTGCTGCCTTCCGCCGCGTTCTGGCAGACAGTGCTGTTTTCCGCCTCCCGGATTTTGGGCGGGTTCTTCCTTGGGTGCGGACTGGCGGTCCCTCTGGCGGCGGCTGCGGCGGCCCGGCCTTGGGCTGCGGACCTGCTGGCGCCCCCCATAGCGGCGGCAAAGGCGGTCCCGGCGGCCTCATTTATCATCCTGGCTCTGGTGTGGCTGGATGGACGGTCGCTTTCGCTGTTTATCTCAGCTTTGATGGTCTTCCCGCCGGTGTACCTCAACGTGCTGGAGGGCCTTCGGGCTGCGGATACCCGGCTGCTGGAGATGGCGCAGGTATTTCAAGTACCCTTCTGGCGGCGTGCGTGGGGGATTTACCTGCCCCAGGTGCTGCCCTATTTCCGGTCTGCGGCGGCGCTGGGGGCGGGACTGTGCTGGAAGGCTGGGGCAGCGGCGGAGGTCATCGGCATTCCGGAGGGCAGTATTGGAGAGCGGCTGTACATGGCGAAAATCTATCTCCAGACGCCGGACCTCTTCGCCTGGACTGCCGTGATCGCTGTGCTGGCCGCGCTGTTTGAAAAGCTGTTTTTGCTGGGAATCGACCAACTGGCGGGAAAGGCGGGGCGCTGGTGAAGCTGCATGTGGAAAAATTGTGCAAGTCGTACGGCAGCAGGGCGGTGCTGAAAGATGTGACCTTCACCGCAGGAAACGGCGTGTTGGAAATCGCCGCGCCCTCTGGAGGGGGGAAGACTACCCTGCTTCACATCCTCCTGGGACTGGAGCGGGCGGACAGCGGGTGGATTACTGGGGCGGAGGACTGCCGCTGGTCTGCTGTCTTTCAGGAGGACCGCCTTTTGGAACGCCTGGATGCCGCCGGAAATCTGCGGTTCGTCCTGGGGGGACTGCCTGCCGCCGCCGGGAAAATGCTGGACCGCCTGGGACTGGACCTGGGGGACCCAAAGCCCGTCCAGGACTATTCTGGAGGCATGAAGCGCCGCCTGGCCCTGGCCCGGGCACTGCTGGCGCCGTCGGATATCCTTGCCCTGGACGAGCCCTTCACCGGCCTGGACCCGGAAGCTCTGGCCCGGTGCCTTTCCCTGATCCAAGAGGCGGCGGAAACGAAACCGGTTCTTTTGGCGGCGCACGGATTTGGCGGCGGCTTCCCTGTTTTTCAGATTCCAACACTGGAGACAGCGTGATTCGACGCTTTGCGGCATATTTTTTTCGAGTTCTTATCATCTTTCCTCTGGCATTCCTTACAAATATGTGCTATAGTCAAAGCTGTTCCAGGATATCACACAATAAAATGGCATAGATTGTCAGGGCTTATATTCGGAAGGAGCCAGCCTATGATTAAAATTACCACGGACAGTACCTGCGACCTCCCGGCCAAGCTGCTGGAGCGTCACAATATCACCGCCTTTCCCCTTGGCGTCGTTAAGGGGGGAAGACTCTATCATGACGGCGTAGATATCCGGACTGCGGACATTGCCGCCCATGTGGACGCCGGAGGAGAGCTGGCTACCACGAACGCTGTCAACGCGGCGGATTATGAGACTGCTTTCCGCCGCATGGCAGAGAAGTACGACGCTATTATCCATATCAACATCGGTTCCGGCTTCTCCTGCTGCTGTCAAAACGCGAAGCTGGCAGCGGAGGAGATTCCAGAGGTCTACGTTGTAGACTCTGAAAATCTCACCATCGGCACTGGCATGATGGTCCTGGCGGCTGCGGAGGCTGCGGAAGCGGGGAAGTCTGTCAGCGAGATTCTGGACCTGCTGGAAGACCTGGCCCCCCGCATTGAGACCAGTTTCGTGCTGGACCGGCTGGACTACATGAAAAAGGGCGGGCGCTGTTCTGCCGTCACCGCGCTGGGAGCCAACCTTTTGAAGCTCCATCCCTGCGTTGAGGTGATTGATGGAAAGATGTCCGTTACAAAGAAGTACCGGGGCGCTATTGCCAAGGTGGTGGCGGATTACGTTCAGGAGCGCCTTCGGGACCGGACAGACCTGGATTTTCACCGGGCCTGCATCGTGGACACCTGCGAGGGCGATGAATTGGCCGCCATCGCCCGGGAGATTTTCCAGAAGGACGGGCGGTTTGAGGAGGTCGTCGAGACAAAGGCGGGCTGTACCATCTTCTGCCACAGCGGGCCGGGAACTCTGGGCGTCATTTTCCAGCGTAAGTAAATTCAGGCAGCAATTGAATGACAGAGATAAAAACGCAACGTGCGTCCGCTGTGCGCACCAGAGCCGGTAGGTAGCCCGGCCGTCCTGTCCGCGATGGACGGGGTAAGTAACCTGCCCCTCCGGGTTGTCCCTTCTTTGTCCAGAACGAAACAGGAGGGAATCGTTATGGACAAGACCAGCGCGAAGCTCACGGTATTTTTTGAGTCCCCCTTTTGGGTAGGTGTGTTTGAGCGGATTACGGATGGAGTGTTATCGGTCTGCAAGGTCACGTTTGGCGCGGAACCGCAGGATTGCGAGGTATGGGAGCTGATTCTCAGCAGGCGCTATGACCGGCTTCTGTTTCACCCGGCTGGAGAGGACGGCGGGAGACAGGCGGCGGACCATCCGAAACGCAGGCGGCGCAGTGCGGAAAAGGAGCTGCGGCGCTCCGGCGTTGGCACCAAATCTCAGCAGGCGCTGCAAATGCAAAGAGAGCAGATGAAGACAAAACGCAGGCAGCGCCGGAAGGAAGAGAAAGAGGCGGAAAAGGAAAGACAGTTCGCCTTAAAACAGCAGAAGCGGAAGGAGAGGCACCGGGGACATTGACTGCTTTTCCAAAAGAAGAACAGGAGCGGTAAGGCTTTCAGTCTTATCGCTCCTGTTTGTGTGAAGTCTTAACGCATCATTCCTCGTAGGTGAAGCCGGTGGCGGGAACGATGCCATGTTCGGGGAATTCCGCTGTATCCAGCACATAGGTGTAGCGGATGCGGTCCCTTACATTCAGCAGCACTGCCCCGGGAACCTGAGCCGCGTTGAAGTCCAGATAGCCCAGACTGCCTTCCATGCGGACGTAAAAATGGGTGTTGCCGTCGATAACAGAGGTGCGGATCTCCGTAATCACGCCGCTCTGCTCCTTGGCCTCTCCAGAGACGGCGGTCTGCTGTCCCGCTTCCACAAGGCCCCGGTGGGCGAGGGTCTGGCGGTAGTTGGTTTCACATTCCGCGACTGTTGCTCCGGTGGAAACGATGTCATACTGCTGCACGTTGACCATGGCGAACATCTTAACCAGACCGTCCCCGCCCTTTAAGGCCATGAAATAGGTGGGTTGGCTGGCGATGTTCAGTAGCAGGGGGAAGGTGGCCTCGTAACGCATCTGCTGGACCTGGCTCTCAGCGGACGCAGCGGCGGAATACTCCTCAGCGCCCGCGATGGCGTAGAAACGGGTTTCCTTTGTCCGCTGGTTGGAGAGGATGAAGCCGATGTTGGATTCGTCGGAGGTGACGGAGGTAATGCCGGTATAGACATACACATCGCCGTCAATCGCCAGGTAGTTGCATCCCTCCGTAGTGACGGTAACATCCCGCTGGCCGAAAATGGAGTTGAAAAAGCCGTTGTGGTACTGGCCATAATAGTTATATTGCTGCATGATGAGACTGTCAGAATACAGGCGGTCCACCCAGTTGGGCACCTGCTCGAAATATTCGCTTTCCCCGCTGACGGCGTTCACCAGCACTGCGCCCTTTACATCCACGCCGCCGAAAAGACCGATGGTCCGAACAATGCGGGGGCAGACCCAGTAGGGGATCCCTTCCTCGTTGATTTCAAACATGGGCTGGTCAAACATCATGGAAGGGTAATGGAAGCGAAGATGACGGTATAGGTTCCGGCCAAAGTGCTCGGCAGTGGTGTATTTCATGCCCTCCTCTAAGCGGACTATCTCGGCCTCCTGGCTGACCATGTCGATGATGATATATGCGGGGAGGCCGCTGCCGCGGTTAGTGAACCATTTGATGATATCCCCGTAGCGGAGGGAAGTCACCCGGACGGGGCGGCCGCGGTAGTTGATTTGGTTGTAGGAGGGCAGAATCTCGAATTGAGAAACCATGTCCGCCAGCTCTCCCAGCTTCCGCATCCCCAGGCGGGCGGCGGAATCCCGGTCCAGCATGGGAATCTGGTCATAAGAAATTTCATCTACCTCAGCGGTGAAATCACCAATCTCCAAGGGAAGGAGACTGCTGTAGCTCCCGGCCCGCAGCACAACCCAGGAGGAGACAGCGCCCAGGGCTAAGGCGATAATCAGGGCCGCCGACACGAAGAAAGGTACGTCGCACTGTTTTTTCACGAAGTGCACATAGCACATCATGCCTCCATCCCCCTGGAA
>CAOJHG010000027.1 GCA_948435975.1 uncultured Oscillibacter sp.
AGCGCCAGAGATGGAGAGGATCAGATTCAGCACTACGATGGTGCGGATGGAGGGAATGATGATGCTTTTGAAGCGCTGCCAGGCATTGGCGCCGTCCAGGTCAGCGGCTTCATAGAGAACCGGGGCCACGGAGGCGATGGCCCCAATGAAAAGAACGATGTTCTGCCCGATGTACTTCCACAGGGAGCAGCAGACCAGAACGATGTTATTGATTGCCTGGTTCTCCAGCCAGTTGGGAGTATTGGCAATCCCGATCCAGCCTAGCAGGGTATCCAGCACGAAGCCGGGGTTCAGGAAGAATTTGAAGATGAAGCCCACAGCAATGCCGCAGATCAGACAGGGGAAATACAGCGCCCCACGGAAGAAGCGGCTTCCCCGGACCTTAAAGCTGAGGATGGTGGCAAACAGCAGGGCCAGGCTGATCTGGAACACAGAGCCCACCATGTAATAGAGGCTCAGCTTCAGGGCCTGGAAGCAGTCGCTGCGGGTGAAGACATCAATATAATTCTGCAAGCCCACAAACCTGCGGACCCGGAGATAATCCCGGTCAAAGAAGCTGAACTGCACCATCTTGAAGAAGGGCAGGTAGGTGAAGGTAAAGAGAAGCAGCAGGGGGACGAAAAGAAAGATGATGGTGCAGATAATCTGCTGGCCCCGCATGGTCCTGCACTTCTGCACAAATGTGAGTTTCGGTTTTGCGGATGGCGTCGGCGCTTTACTCATGGAGTTTTCCTCCCTTTTTGTATTTTTACGGAAAGGACGTTTTTCCCATTCCGGACAGGTCAGCTTTGAGGCGCGCAGCGGTCCACGGCGGTGTTCCAACGTTCATTCCAGTCGGCGATAATGTCCTCAAAGGTCTCGCTGCCTGTGACCACCGCCTCCACGATGCGCTGGACATGGTATTGGTCGGCGTCAAGGGAGAGCTCGCTTTCCCGGTTTACATCGGCCTGGAGGGAGGCCAGCTCGGTGGGGGCGGCGGTGTCCTCCACCAGCTCAATGCCGTCAAAGGCGGCCAGCGTGGGGGGATACGCCTGGCTCTTCAGCACGGGGACGCCGCCCTGGTCATAGGCAAAGTTGCTGGACTCGGTGAACCATTTGATGTACAGCATAGAGGCGATCTTGGTCTCGTCGCTGTCGTACTTATTTATTCCGAAGCAGTAGTCAGCGCCAGCGGTCGCACATTGTCTGCCGTCGGGCTGTGTGATGGGGAAGGGCATATAGCCAATATCGGCGGCGTTGGGACCAGCCTCCTGCATCTGGATGATGGCCCAGGAACCCAGCACCATGGCCCCAATCTCACCGTTGTTGATCATGGGCTTGCTGCCTTCCCAGTCAGTGGCAGTGGGAGATTCCTCAGTCAGTCCCTGGCTGACGGCGTCATAGAGCAGCTTGTATACGGCGTAGGCTCCAGTACCGTTGCCCTGGTCGGCAAAGGGGTCCTTGGTCTGGGGCATGGTGATGTTTTTCCAGTCGGGGTCCGCAGTGGCGCCGCCGTAGATGTAGGCGTCCCAGGCTGTCATTGTCCAGCCGGCGGCGAAGTTGGTATACAGTGGGATGGCATCAGTGTTGTCCTTGATGTCCTGGAGGAACTTCAAAAACGCATCGGGAGTCTTGGGGAGGTTCTCGCTGGTGTAGCCCGCAGCCTCGGCCACCTTCTTGTTATAGATGATGCCCTGGGCGTTGCCGGTCGAGGGGATGCCGTACACCTGGCCGTCATAGGCCCGGTTGGTGGCGAAGTTATAGTCCGCCTCGATTTCGCCGAGGGCACACAGAGGATGGAAATACAGGCTCAGGTCCGGAAGCATGATGGTTTGAGGGATCATGCAGATATTGCCCCAGTCCCTGGAGGAGATACGGGCAGTCATATCGTCGTTATAGTTCGTGATGCCCTCATACTTGATGGTAATATTGGGGTACAGCTCGTTGAACTCCTTTACGAAGTCGGTGAAGTCCCGCCTGTCGGGGTCCTCCTGGATGAGATCGGTGCGGTTGGTGATGACGCGCAGCTCATCGGTAAGGTCGGTGTAATCCTCGCCTACTGTCAGATCGGCGTAGCTTGGGCCGTTGTACTCCGGTTCCTTGCCCCCTCCTCCGCAGGCGGTGAGCAGGCTGGCCAGCAGAACCAGCGTCAACAGCAGGGATATCAGTTTTTTCATATTCGGTTCCTCCCATTCGTTTGTTAAACGCTTACTAAATTCAGCTTATATTTACCTTAATGATTAGTATATACTTTCATGAAAAATTAGTCGATACAGAAATAAAAAATTATCTGTTTTTGCTAAAATTAAAAGTTGCTTTTTGGCCAAGCCTCTAAGACGGATTTAGGCATAAAGGACCGGCAGGCTAAATCCTACAATTTAACCTGCCGGTTCTGCTGCTTTTATACGCTTTTTCAGGGGTGGATAACACTGCTCTCCCGCACAACGATTTGTCCTGTGACCCAGACGGTCAATGGCGCGGACGGTTCCTGACGCATTCTCGCTGCCAAACGCCCCACTGCTGTTTCAGCCATTTGCGCTACATTCACCCGGTAGCTGGTCAGAGGCGGTTGGCAGAGCGTGGCGAAGCGGAAATCATCATAGCCGCACACCGCTGTATCCTCCGGCACCCGCTTTCCCGCCTCCCGGAGTGCCGCCGCCAGATTGTAGGCCACCTCGTCACAGCTACAGACGAATGCCTGCGGCAGATGCTCCGGCAAGGCTATGGGGATAAAATGCCCTTCTTTGTCCCGGTCCTCCAGAAGCCAATCCTCGCGGGGAATCACCCCTGCCAGCCGCAGCGCCCGATGATAGCCTAAATACCGGTCCATAATGCTGGAAGTGGCCCGGATGCTGCCCACAAAGCCGATTTCCCGAATCCCCTGAGAAAGAAGGTGCTCTGTCAAAGTACAGCCTCCTTCTATGTTGTCGCTGACCACGCAATCCAGCCCAACTCCTGGAACGTGAAAATCCAGAAGCAGGCAGGGCAGGCCCGTACCGCTCACCGCCTGAAGATACTCCTTGTCCAACTGCCCCAAGAAAATCAGGCTGTCCACCTTCCGCCCAGTCACCAGCGCTGGAAGGGCCGCTCTGCGCTCCGCATCCTGAGAGATGATTTCCACCAGGCAGGTCAGGCCCGCATTGCCGCAGGAAAGGACCAATGCGCGATACAGACTGGTATAAAACGTATTTTCATCAAAAAAGCGATCCGCGACCAAAACGCCAATGTTTCCGTTGGATGGTTCCGGAGAGATCCGCACGCCCTCATATCCCATTTCACGCGCTAAAGCCACCACCTTCGCCCGCATTTCCTCACTGACGCCAGGCTTTCCCGCCAGGGCCTTCGACACGGATACGACGCTGATGCTTAAACGCTCTGCGATATCCGCCATTCGCACAGGTTTTCCCATAAATACTCCTTCCCGCTTCAATTATAATCAGAATATGTTACCTAATTATATATCATTTACCCTTTTTGTCAATGGCTTTCCGGACGCCGCCGTTTAAATTAAGCTAAAAATATAGTTAATAAATTACTTGTTTTTGAGGTCAGGCCGTGGTATGCTGAACAGGTAAACCTGACTTTAAGGAGGCCTGCTATGAATGAATCTTCAATCTTGAACCTGCCTGAACTGCGGTTCCTGGGACGCTTTCATAAGGAGAGCGCCCGCCGGGCCGGAGTCCTGCCCCTCTTCTGGTCTGGAAGCGGGCAGGAGCTGTGCTTTACCGGCTCAGAACTCCATGTGGTGCTGGAGGCAGGCTTTGACCGCCTGGAACCATGGGTTGCCGTGGAAATCAACGGCACTCCCCTGCTGCGAATGCCGCTGAACCGGGGTTTCAACGAAATCTGTCTGTTCCGGGGACTCACAGCCGGTACTCCCAAGCGGGTCCGTCTTCTGAAAGAGACACAGCCCATGCCGGACGAAGACGCTGGAACGCTCCAAATCTCCAAGCTGCGCTGGGCGGACGGGAAGTTCCTGCCTCTGCCAGAGCCGGCCTGCCGTCTGGAATTCGTAGGGGACAGCCTCAGCAGCGGCGAGGGCGTCTGCGGCGCAAAGGAAGAGGCAGACTTTGCCGCCCCTTGGTTCAGCGCGGCCAGCGCCTTTCCCTGCCAAACAGCAGACCGGATGGGCGCAGAATTCCGGGTAATCAGCCAAAGCGGTTGGGGCGTCCGCTCTGACTGGCGCAATGACCCTAGGCACACCCTGCCGGATTGCTACAGTCAGGTCTGCGGTCCGGCGACTGGAGGCATCAACGCCGCTCTCGGCACACAGGAAGAAAACGATTTCACCATTTGGAGACCAGACGCTGTAATCGTCAATCTGGGAACTAACGACGCTGGTGCTATGGAAAGCCCGCCATGGCAGGGACTGGATGGCAAGACCTTCCAACAACGTTCAACGCCGGAAGGCCGGACCTTGCTGGAGACCGCTGCCGTGGATTTTTTGAAGGCCCTCCGGCGGCATAACCCCGGCGCAAAGCTGGTTTGGGCCTATGGGATGATCGACGGCTCTTTGACTCCGGTCTTGAAAGCCGCTGTATCCCGCTTCTGCTAGGAGACGGGTGATGAAAACGCCTGGTATCTTCCGCTTCCCACAGTGACGGATGAGACTATGGGCGCACGCCTTCATCCCGGCCCTGCCTGCCATCGGGAAGCAGCGGAAACTATTACAGGATTTTTGAAGCAGATTCTTAAAAATACATACAAAACAGGAGGATTTACCATGAACAATATCTATCAGCGCTGGTTGGAACTGGCTGTGGAGGACCCGGACCTGATTCCCGAGCTGGAGGCAGTCAAAGACGACCCTGCCGCTGTCTCGGACCGCTTTTACCGGGATTTGGCCTTCGGCACCGGGGGGCTGCGGGGCGTCATCGGCGCGGGTTCCAACCGCATGAATATCTACACCGTCCGCCGGGCTACTCAGGGGCTTGCCAGCTACCTCAACGCGGCGGCTCTGCCGAAATCCGCAGCTATCGCCTATGACAGCCGGTTCAAGGGTGTGCTCTTCGCCCGGGAAGCCGCCCGAGTCCTTGCCGCCAACAGCATCACAGCTTACCTGTATCCCCGTCTGGAGCCGACGCCCGCCTTGAGCTGGGCAGTACGGTATCTGCACTGCGGGGCCGGCATCTGCATCACTGCCAGTCACAACCCTGCTCAGTACAATGGCTATAAGGTCTATGGTGCGGACGGCTGCCAGATCACGCCAGAGGCGCCGGACAGGTGCTGTCCTTCATTGAAAAAACAGACTGCTTTGACGGCGTGAGGCTGACGAACTTCGATGAGGCTGTGGCGGTGGGAACCATCCAGTATATTCCGGACGAATGTCTGAACGCTTTTATAGACGCGGTTCTGGCCCTGCGGCCGGGAAACGATGTGTCCAAGCTGAAACTGGTTTACACACCCCTCAACGGTTCTGGCCTGGAGTGTGTGAAAATGCTTTTGAACAAGATGGATGTCAAGGATCTGACTGTTGTTCCGGAGCAGGAAAAGCCGGACGGGAATTTCCCCACCTGCCCCTTTCCCAACCCGGAGATTCGGGAAGCCATGGAAACCGGCCTGCGGCTGTGCGGTAAAGTCCACCCGGACCTGATGCTGGGCACGGACCCGGACTGTGACCGTATGGGCGCGGCGGTCCCCGACGGCCTGGGCGGTTACCGGCTGATTACCGGCAACGAAATGGGCGTGCTGCTGCTGGACTACCTCTGCCGCACCCGTCTGGAACGGGGAACCATGCCGGAACGTCCTGTTGCCGTCACCACCATTGTTTCCACCGATATGGCGTCACCGGTGGCGGAGCATTACAGCGTGGAGCTTCGCCGGACCTTGACCGGTTTCAAGTATATCGGAGAGCAGATCGGCTTGCTGGAATCGGAGGGGCATCCGGAACGGTATATTTTTGGCTTCGAGGAGAGTTATGGCTATCTTTCCGGCGCTCATGTCCGGGACAAGGATGCGGTCAATGCCGTCATGCTGGCCTGCGAATGCGCCGCCTGGTACGCCGGGCAGGGCATGACGCTGCTGGATGCCATAAACGCCCTGTACGAAAAATTCGGCTGGTATCAAAACGGCCTTCTCAGCAAAGCCTTCGAGGGCCAGGATGGTATGGAGGCCATGAACCGGCTGATGAAGTCTCTGCGGGCCATACCTCCCGCCGCCATCGCGGACCGGAAGGTTTTGAAAACGGTGGACTATCTGGAGGGCGGCATGGGTCTGATTCCCTCTGATGTGCTGGAATTCCGTCTGGAGAGGGGCGCAAAGCTGATTGTCCGCCCCTCCGGTACGGAACCAAAGCTGAAAGTCTATCTTTCCGTTCGCGGGGAGAGCGAGGCGCTGGCGTTTCAGGCCCTGGAGGAACTGAAAACTGCGGCGGAAGCACTGATGGAGGGATAAGCCATGACACAGTTTCCGAAAGATTTTCTTTGGGGCGCGGCCTCTGCGTCCTATCAGATTGAGGGCGGCGTCCGGGAGGGCGGACGGGGTGAGAGTATCTGGGATGTGTTCTCCCACACGCCCGGCAAAATCAAGCATGGCGACACCGGCGATGTAGCGGCGGACAGCTATCACCGCTGGCGGGAGGACATCGCCTTACTGAAGGAAATAGGCTTGGGGGCCTACCGTTTCTCTGTTGCGTGGCCTCGTGCGGCGCCAAACGGCGATACGAATTGGAATCAAGCGGGCCTGGATTATTACTCCGAACTGGTGGACGCGCTCTTGGAAGCCGGAGTCGAACCTTGGGTGACGCTCTACCACTGAGATCTGCCCCAGGTTTTGCAGTCCAAGGGAGGCTGGCAGAATCTGGACACTGTGCGCTTCTATGCGGCCTATGCCCAAAAAATAGGCGAGATGTTCAAAGGCCGAGTACGGCGCTGGTTCACGTTCAACGAGCCTCAGTGCTTTATCAATCTGGGCTGCGCCACGGGGAAGCACGCTCCTGGTCTGCGTTTGGATGACGATGCGCTGTTCGTTTGCTGGCGGAATTTCTATCAGGCCCATTCCCTGGCGGCGGATGCCCTGCATAAGATCGACTGTGAAAACCTGGTAGGTATTGCATCCACCGGCGCGGTCTTCTATCCGGCCACGGATTCGGCGGAGGATGCGGACGCCGCCCGGCAGCTCACGTTCGCTCTGCCCCAGGGAGTCCGGACCTTCTCCCATATCCTGGCCCTGGACCCGCTCTGCCTGGAGGGACGATACACAAGGCCGGATTTTATAGGCATCAACCTCTACCACGGCGCCGCCGTCCGCATGGGGGAACACGGCCCGGAGGAAGTTCCATATCCCACAGGCGGTCCCCGGACGGCCATGGGCTGGCCCATCACACCGGAGGCTTTGGCTTGGGGTCCCCGGTTCCTGGCGGAGCGGTATAAGCTGCCCCTGTACATCAGTGAAAACGGCTTGTCCTGTAATGATAAAATTTTCCTGGATGGCGAGGTTCACGACCCCCAGCGGGTGGATTTTCTGGCCCGCTATCTGGAGGCCCTCTCACTGGCTGTTGCGGACGGCGTGGATATACGGGGCTATTTCCATTGGTCCCTCACCGACAACTTTGAATGGGCGGAGGGCTGCGGCCAGCGGTTCGGCCTGGCCTATGTGGATTACGTTTCCGGCAAGCGCATCCTCAAGGACAGCGGGCGCTGGTATGGCAGCATTGCAGGCAGTAACGGGCAGGTCCTTTTCTGACTGGAAGCCGCCTTAAACTTGTCCTCGCTATAAAAATTATAATTAGGTGGGTAATATTATGAAGCGTTCTGAAATCAACGCGGCCTTAAAGGAAATGGAGACCATGATTCAAAGGTGCGGCTTTCAGCTCCCGCCTTTCTGCTGCTTCACGCCAGAGGAGTGGAAGAAACTGGGGCACGAGTACGATGAAATTCGTGAAAATTTGCTGGGCTGGGACATCACGGATTATGGCCTTGGCCGCTTTGACCAGGTAGGCTTTTCTTTAATCACTCTGCGCAATGGCAATGTGAAAATGCCCGAAAAGTACACAAAAACCTATGCAGAAAAGCTCCTGTACATTAAGGAAGGGCAGATGGCTCCCATGCACTTTCACTGGAGCAAGATGGAGGACATCATCAATCGGGGCGGCGGGAATGTGCTTATCCGCGCATAAAATACTACGGACGATGGTGAATTTTCCGATACGGATGTGACGGTGCATTGCGATGGGCGGGCTATAACCGTTCCGGCTGGTACACAGGTAAAGCTGCGGCCTGGCGAGAGCATTACCGTATACAGATATATGTACCACGATTTTGAGCTGGAGCCGGGTACTGGCCCTGTTCTGCTGGGCGAGGTGTCCATGTGCAACGACGACGAAAACGATAACCGCTTATACGAGCCGGTTGGCCGCTTCCCGACTATTGAGGAGGACGAGCCGCCATACCGTCTGCTTTGCACGGAATATCCAAAGCCGTAACCGAGGCGGCTACATAACTCACAAAGCTGGATTCAAAGAGAACGATTGCTTCTTGTGGCAAACTGTTCAAGAAAAATGGATGAACAGCCGATACTACTCATCTCAGGAAGAAAAGGAACAATTTGTAAGATCAATATTGACCTTCGCAGTACCGTTGACGCTTGTGTAGCTGTAGTTTGAACTGCCATTCTTACACGCAGTCCAGGCGGCGGGAACGGAAAAAGGGAGCGTCCAGGGATGACCTAGGCGCTCTCTTCTCTTTGTCGGCCCTCTGCTAGAGCGCACGGATTCACCACCTGCCAAGGCCGACGGTGGTACTGCCCAACGGCAGTCGTGTGCCCTTCGGGGGCAACTCCACCGGGGCGCCCTCCCCTGCCGGTATATACCATCAGACGCCAATGGCGGCTTGTGCATCGGACGCAGCCGCGTCGATTACCAGGGGCTTGGGGGCTTTCGGCTGCCAACAAGCTGCACTGGGTATATACCGGTGTATTGCTTGCAAAGTAGGTGAAGACCACACCATGGCGCTTGAATGCTGACCAACCTTGTGCTATGCTTTGATTGGTACAATTCGGCAATCAGAATTTGGAGGTGCTTTTGCGTATGGAGAAGAAAGCTAAACGGTCTGGAATGGACCCTATAGTTGCTTTAGCGCTGATTTTTGCTGTACTAAGAGTAACGGGCTTGATTTCGTGGTCCTGGTTGTGGGTACTAAGTCCAATCTGGCTTACGTTTTTGTTTTTTGCCGTTATCTTTTCCGCTATTTTGGTCGAAGGGCGAATTGTTAAAGGGAAATGGTAACTTCACGTTTATTGGGGGGTTCCACTAAAAAGGCGTCCCCCTCAACAAACTGGCATTGTTATTTCTTTTTACCTTGAAATATTGCTGCGATTACCCCTGCACCTATCGCAATCAGGGAACAAAGCATCATCAGTCCAAAGTTTGGAATCAATTTATATCTCCTCCATATATGTAAAAGGATATTCCCAACCCAGGCGCATGGTTATACCCGGGCTCTCTGCACATTTCCTGCTCTCCATTGGCGCAAATGGTGAGTCTTCCGCATCCGTTAAGATCAATGGAAGACAGCTCCGATAAGACGGCCCGGGAAATTCCAAAGGTTGCGGCATACATTCTACGCCAAAAGTCACCGTTTCCATATCGTTCTCCCCATCATCCTCAGCATCAAGAACGTGCGTATCAAGGAAACATCAAAATCGTCTGATATCCCTTCTGCGGCTCGCTCTCGATTTTCAAGGCGCCTTTATGTGCTTCCACAATCTGCCGGACCAGAAGAACGCCTAACCCATGCCGCAGATTCAGTTTTTCATCCATGCTTTCCATACGGCCTGCATCTGCGGTCAGCTCCTTCAGCTTCTCAGCCGGTACCCCTATGCCGTTATCCGCAACCGTAATCGCTGTACCGGTTTCATTGCATGTGACCGAAACAGAAATCTGACAGCCCTGGGGATTATGGATGATGCTGTTCTGAATCAGATTGCGCAACGCACGTTTCAGCAGTGCTTCATCGCCCATGATAAACGCGGATTCGCTTTTCTGAGCGGACCAGAATTCAATCGAGTACCGCTCTTCCAGACCGCCGTCCAGAAACTCACAAACAGCCTGCCGCGCCAGTTCCACCAAATAGACCTTCTCTATCCGAAGAGGCTGCATGGAATATTCCAGCCTTGCTGTGAGGTTCAAATCGGAAATCAGGTTCCGCAGTTTCTCCCCCTGCCTGCGGATGCTGGCCGCGTGTTCACGGGCAGATTCCGGAAGGGTCTCGTCGTCCTCCATCTGCCCGGCAAAACCCAGAATGACAGAAAGCGGCGTTCGCACATCATGGGAGACGCCAGTGATCCAGCCGGCCCTGGCGCTGTCCTTTTTCACAATAAAGGCCCCTGCTTTGTTAAGCTGCCGGTTGATTTCCGCCAGCTCCCCCTTCTCCGGGAGGTTGACCGGACAGCCAGAGGAAACCGTTTCAATCCCCCGCAGAATAGGCATGACCGCTTTCTCAACGTGCCGGGTGTTCTTCCAGATCAGCAGAACCACCACAATGATATTTGTCAAAAAGACAGCAACCAGCCCAACAAACAATTTTCTTACGTAGCTCTCATTGACGGAAAAGTAATATTTCACCTGACTGCCTTTTTCTCCGCCCACTACCACCAGCCCCTGGGGATGCTCCTGCACATAGACCGGATAATCCCCCAGATACCACCGGCTGAATTTTGCCACATCCGCTGGCGTGTATCGCCGCGGCAGTTCCTCTGGCATATATTCTTGAAAAACGACCTTGCCGGTATCATCCAGAACCATGGCCCAGGCGTGATGCTCCTCCAACCGTTCCGACAGTTCCTCAGATGCTGTAAAACGGCCTGTCTCGTCCATAACAATGCTGTCACAAATTTCATTCAAGGAGAGTTCAGGCGTCTCCGAGGTCTGCCATGCCCAGATCAGCACAGAGAAGAACAGGACAATATTGAGCGGCAGAAACAGCGCGATAATGCCCACCATGGATAAAAAGTATTTCCGAAAAAAGCGTTCCACGGGTTTCATTTTTCCGGCTCCTTCACCAACAGCTTGTAGCCCAATCCCTTCACCGTCAGAAGCGACACCGGCTTTGACGGGTTTTCTTCAATTTTCTCCCGCAAATGCCGGATATGTGTCATTAAGGTCGTCTCATATCCCTGCCATATCTCCCCGCACAGCATTTGACAGAGGACGCCTACCGTCACAATGCGGCCCGTGTTCTCCGCCAGCATTTCAAAAATACTGTACTCCTTCGCGGTCAAG
>CAOJHG010000028.1 GCA_948435975.1 uncultured Oscillibacter sp.
CCACAAAGTCCGAACCGGAGATCGAGAAGAACGGGACGCCCGCCTCTCCCGCCACAGCCTTCGCCAGCAGGGTCTTGCCGGTGCCCGGAGGGCCCACCAGCAGCGCGCCCTTAGGGAGCTTTGCGCCAATCTCCGTGTATTTCCCAGGGTTATGGAGGAAGTCGATGATCTCCGTCAGGGATTCCTTTGCCTCGTCCTGGCCGGCCACGTCCCGGAAGGTCACGCCGGTGGATTTTTCCATATACACCTTGGCGTTCGCCTTACCCACGCCGCCAATGCCGCCCATTCCGCCCATGCCCTTTTTCGCCATCCAGCTCATCACCAGGGTCATGACCAGCATAATGACCAGGAAGGGCGTCAGGTTAATGAGGAAGACAAGGATGGGGCTGATGGGGGGCTGATAGTCCTCGTTGACAAAAACGCCGTGCTCCACCAGATAGGCCACCGTAGTGTCGTTGGACTGAATCTGAACGGTGAACAGCTCCATAGTGGTCTGCCGCTCCTGGCCCAGCTCGTCTGCATAGGTATAGCCGTCGAAGCCCGGTTCCGTCTCAGTCTCTTCAATAATGGTCCGGGTATAGACGGTCCCATCCTCGCCGGTATATGTTTTTCCTTCCGCCAGGTCAATCAGGAGGATGGCCTCGTCAGTGTCGAAGTTCACGGCGGCCACTTCTCCGGCCTCCACCAGCTCCAGGAACGCACCGTACTCCAGCTCGACGGAAGAGGCGTGGTGCGCGGTGTTGGTCATATAGTTCCCCGCGTAGCCGACGACAGCGGTCAGCAGCAGCGCCCAGCAAATCAGGTGGATAAAGCCCCGCCAGTTGCCGCCGCTGTTTTTTCCGCCGCCCGGCTTGTTGTTTTTGTTGTTCTGGTCCATGTATCAAAGCTCCTTTCAGAGAAAAACGCCATTGAAATCTCAGGGCGAAAAATATAGAGAAGTATATCACAGAAGCTTCGCCGTCACAAGAGCGGGAATTATTTTTTCATGAAGTTTCTGTAAATTCATACTTTATTGTCTCCCCAGCCTATGTTATACTATAAACTGATACAATAGAGCCGCAGGCCAGGCTGGAAAAAATCACAGTCTTCCCTGTGGGGAAGAGGCCAAACGAATCAGAACATACACAAAGGAGCGCTTATGAACGAAGAAACGACCATCCTCGCCGGGGCTGACGGCATTATTGAGGGCCGAAACGCCGTGCTGGAGGCTTTGCGGGCCGGGACGGCGATTGATAAGATTTACCTGCAAAAAGGCGAAACGGACAAAACCTTAGGGCATATCGCCTCCAAAGCCCGCGCCGCCGGGACCGTGGTGGCGGAGGCGGACCGGAGGCAGCTGGACGCCACGAGCCGGACCCATGCCCACCAGGGAGTGATTGCTCTGGCGGCGGTGCGGGAATATGCCAGCGTGGACAGCATCCTGCAAGCGGCGGCAGAAAAGGGGGAACCGCCTCTGCTGGTGGTCTGCGACGAGCTCAGCGACCCGCACAACCTGGGCGCGGTTATCCGAACGGCGGAATGTGCGGGGGCTCATGGCGTCATCATCCCCAAACGCCGCAGCGCCGGACTGACCGCAGTGGTTGCAAAGACTTCCGCCGGAGCGGTGGCCCATGTGCCGGTGGCAAGGGTGCCGAATCTGCCAGCGCTGCTGAAGGATTTGAAGAAGCGGGGCATGTGGATCTACGGTACGGCGGCGGATGGGACCACTCCCCTTTACCATGCGGACTTAAAGGGTCCTGCCGCCGTCGTCATTGGCAGCGAGGGCAGCGGAATGAGCCGCCTGGTGTCTGAAACCTGTGATTTTCTGGTCAGTATCCCAATGCGCGGGAAACTGAACTCCCTGAACGCTTCTGCGGCGGCGGCGATCCTTCTCTACGAGGCGGTGCGCCAGCGTCTGGAGGCAGGAACTTGAGAGGAACGCTATGACGCCCAAGGAAGAGAAAAAAATTGAAAGCACCGCGAAAAATAAAATCGTATCCATCCCCGCCGCAGTAACGGAAGTCCCCCCGTCAGACGAGGAGTTTTCCCTGGAAGAAATCCTTGCGGAGTACGGAAAAAGCCTGGAGGAGCATCTGCTGCAAGGCGCGGAAGAAGGTCTGGAAATTCCGGACTCTCCCGCGGCCCCGGAAGCGCCCCCTCAGCCAGAAGTCCCGCCTGCCGGGAACGTCCCGGACCTGGCAGAACAGGCGCCGCCGGAGACGCCGAAGGCCCCCAAGCCTGAGCCTGCCGCCCCGCCGGAAGCCCCCGCTTCTCAAAAACACGACTCACCCCCGGAAGAGCCGCAGCATGTACCGGGACCGGATGTTTCCTTGGAAGAGCTTCTGCATATTCCGGAGCTTCTCGGCCTCACGCCGGAATCCCCGCCCCCAGAGAATCCAAACACCCCAGAATCCTCCGCTCCCCCAGAAGAGCCGCCCTCCCCTCAGGAAGTCCCGCCGCCCATTCCGGAAGCCGGTCCCGCGCCGCCTGTAGACTCGGAACGCCGCGCTTCCCGGTCCATCTCCATCGAGGACGTGGTGAACTACACGGTAGACGCCGTGATGGAGGAACAGTCGGAACCCATTCTCCCAGCGAAAAAATGGAGCTTTTTCCAGCGCAGCCGTTATACGGAGGAGGACACAGAGCACATCCCCCCTCCGCCGGAACCGGAACCCGAATACGACCCTGAACCCATCGGCCCGGAACCCGACTTGTGGGAGGCCGCCATGGACCACCGCCGGACCTGCCTCCGTGCCAGACGCACCCGCTTTCCCGCTCTGGTGGCGGCGCTGCTCCCTACGCTGGTTCTCCTGGTCGAGCGGCGGGGCTTCCTGGTTCCCTTCTGGTCTGGAAACCCGCGCTTTCAGAGCTTCACCCTTCTGGCCTGTCTGGGGATCACCGCCCTTTTGAGCCGTCATGTGTTCCTCAAGGGGGCCTCTATGCTTCTCCGCGGCCGCTGCGTCAGTGAACTGCTGGTGTCCCTCTCCGCCCTGGTGTCTGCGGCGGACTGCGTGGCCCGTCTCCACCTGGCCGAGAGAAGCGATGCCATGCCCTATGCCGCCGTGAGCTGTCTGGCCCTGGCAATCGCACAGTGGGGCATAAGCTGGGAGAGCCAGGGAAATTACGACATGTTCCGCGCCGCCTCCGTGGACCCCGAGCCGCCCTACTTAGTCACCAATACGGACTGCGGGGCCTGCAAGCAGCGGGGAGCGATTCCCGGCTTCTACACCACCGCCGCACGGGATGACATCGCCACCCTCCTCCAGGCCGCGCTGCTGCCGGTCTTCACTGTGGCCGCCATCGTCTTTGCGGGCCTCAGCTCTTTCGGCCAGGAACGGAGCGCCGATTTTCTCCTGAACTGGTCCGCAGCTCTATGCGCGGCGGGCACCTTCTCCCTGCCTCTGTGCTGGAGCCTCCCCTGGTCCCGCCTGTCCAGGCACCTGCAAAAAACCGGCTGTGCAGTGGCCTCCTGGTCCGGGGCGCAGAAAATCAGCGCCCGCCGGTGCATGATCGTCACGGACGCAGATTTGTTTCCCCCGGGAACTATCCGCTTCAATGGCCGGAAAGTCTATGGGGAAGACCCCGGCAAGGCTGTTTCTTACGCCGCCTCCATGGCCCGCGCCGCCGGATGCGGTCTGGAGCGCCTCTTTGACGGCCTGATTCGAAGCGAAGGGGGCATGTATGAAACTGTCACGGATTTCAGCTTCTACGAGGAAGGCGGATATGCGGGCACCATTCACGGAGAGTTCGTGCTGATGGGCACCGCGAACTTTTTGAAGAAGATGGACGTGCGCCTTCCCGGGGACATCCATCTGAAAACCGGCGTCTTCCTGGCGGTGGACCATCATTTGATTGCGGTTTTCGCCGTGAAATACAATCCGTCGGAGAACGTGGATTTTGCCCTGCGGATGATGCGGCGCAGTCACATCCAGCCCATCCTGGCCTCTCGGGACCCCAGCATCACCCCCGCTCTGATCCGCCGGAAGTTCAGCAAAAGCGTCCGGCTGGAGTATCCGAGCCTGACAGAGCGGGTGGCCCTCAGTGAAGCGGAACACGACCACGACCTGCCAAGGGCCCTTCTGTTCCGGGAAGGACTGCTGCCCTATGCCGAGGCGGTGGCGGGAAGCCTGCGGCTGTGCAAGGCGGTGCGGCGGGCGATTGCGCTGTCTCTGCTGGGGAGCTGGGCGGGCCTTCTGCTGGCGTTTTACCTGGTTTCTCTGGGGCAGTATACGCTGCTGACGCCGCTGGCTCTGGAGGTCTTCCTCCTGCTGTGGACCCTCCCGGTGCTGCTGATGGCCGACTGGACGAAACGCTATTGAATTTCTTAAAATTTTTCAATCCCCATGCAATAAAACGCGCTTCTTTTACGTTGATATTTCGGAGGGATTCCTCATGATGCTCTTCGTGACCCCCGCGCCCGGCAGCGGTCTGGATGCCTGCATTTCCCGCATTGCCGCCGGAGATCGGGACGCCCTGGCCAGCTTCTACCAGCAGACCCGCGCCGCCGCCTACGGTTTTGCTCTGTCTCTTCTGAAAAACGGCCCTGACGCGGAGGATGTGCTCCATGACGCATACCTTCGGGTTTGGAACAGCGCCGCAAACTACCGCCCGCAGGAAAAGTCTATGGCCTGGCTGCTGTCCATCGTCCGAAACCTGGCCCTGGACTGCCTCCGCGCCCGGTCCCGCACCCAGCCCCTGGAAGATCATTCCCGCGATTACTCCCCATCTGTCACAGCAGAGGACCGCCTTCTGCTCTCCGCCCTGCTGGACGGCCTGGGGGAAGAGGAGCGGCAAATCGTAGTCCTCCATGCTCTGGGCGGGCTGAAGCACCGGGAGACCGCCGCCCTGCTGGGTCTGCCGCTGCCCACCGTCCTATCCAAATACAGCCGGGCCATGAAGAAGCTGCGCAATGCGCTGGAAGAATCCTAATTATGCGAAAGGAGGCCCCTGATATGCGTGACCAAGATTTAGAGCAGCGCCTGCGGACCGCCATGGAACACGCCGCCCCAGACCCGCTGGCCCGTATCCTCGCCTCCTGTGCAGAGCAGAAAGGAAGCGTGAATTCTGTGGAAAATGAAAAGAAAACGCGTATCCCCTTGTTTGCCCGCCGCCGCGCTGTGGCCGTGATGGCGGCGCTGGTGCTGGTGGCGGCCTGCGGCTTCGGATGGCAGAGCTGGAACGCCTCCAAAGCCGTTGCGTCCGTGGTGTCTCTGGACGTGAACCCCAGCATCCAATTGGAAGTCAACAACCGGGAAGAGGTCCTGTCCGCCCAGCCTCTGAACAAAGACGCCTGGGAGATCCTGAACGGCATGGACCTCACAGGCGCTAAGCTGAATGTAGCCGTAAACGCCATTGTGGGTTCTCTGCTCCAGCACGGCTACCTTAGTGATATTGCCTCTGCCATCCTGATTTCTGTAGAGGATAAGGACCCGCAGCGGGCAAGCCGTCTGGAGGCGTCGCTGAACGAGACCGTCACCGCCATGCTGCAAAACGCTTCCGGCGCGGCGGTTCTGACCCAGGTGATGACCTATGACGCCGGATTAGACGCCCAGGCGCAGAGCAGCAGCGTCTCCGTCGGCATGGCGCGGCTGATTCAGGATGTGATGGACCTGAACGGAAATCTCGCCTTCGAGGACCTGGCGGGACTGACTATGGAGGAACTGCGCCAGCTCCGGGACATTGGCGCCCCCGGCCTGCCTATCGGGACCGGCGCGGCCTCCTATGCGGCTCAGGAATACGCCGGGGTCCTGGAGATCGACTCCGTCACCGCAGACGTAGACCCTGAGCTGGACGAGCGCACCCCTTACTATAAGGTAGAGCTTCATCTGGCAGGCACAGGAGAATTTGATTACGAAGTAGACGCATACAGCGGCGAGGTGCTCAGAGGCATCCCCAATCTTCTCAGCATTTCCGTTCCCGCCCCCACCCCCGCTCCCGACAGCGCGTCCGGCGGCACGGACCAGACCCAGACCGCGCAAACGCCGTCCTCATCTGCCGCCAGCAGCTACATCGGAGAGAACCGGGCGAAGGAGGCCGCCCTCAGTCACGCTGGTCTGAAAGAGGCGGATACCACCTACTGCAACGCCTGGCTGGAGTACGAAAACGGCCGCCCCGAATGCTACGAGGTGGAATTCTCCGCGGGCGGCATAGAGTACGAATACAAAATCGACCTCTACAGCGGCACGATCCTGAAAAGCCAGTACGAGACCTTTTACGCCCCTACAGGCACAGACGCTCCCTCTGGCGGCATGGACGCCCTTGGGGACTACCTGGAAACCGTCTTTGCGGATGCGGGCGTCTCTGCCGGGGATGTGACCGGTCTCAATACCAAGCTGGACCATGAAGACGGCATCCCGGTCTATAAAGTGGAATTCCGCTGCAACGGGACAAAATACGAGTATGAGGTCAATGCTCAGGACGGCGCGATCCTCAAGCGGGAGCAGGAGCAGGACGACCGTACAGCTTCTCCGGCGCGCCCCTCCGTCCAAGCCCCCGCCGTCTCCCAGAATCCTACCTTCATCGGGGAAGCCGCCGCAAAACAGGCCGCGCTGGACCACGCTGGCGTCAGCGCCGGAGAAGCTTCGAAATTCAAGTGCGAGCTGGACCGGGACGATGGGCTTTACCGGTACGAGATCGAGTTCAAGGCGGGCCGGACAGAATATGAATACGAGATTGACGCAGTAACTGGCGCAGTCCTGAAAGCGGAGATGGATGATTAACGCTCCCCGTTAGGAACAGCTCCAGAGACCGGCATGAATGAGAGGCTGTGTTTCCAGCAGGGAGCATGGCCTCTTTTCTATGGAAAGCCCTTGCAATTTTCTCGAAATTTGGTATGATATAAGGGTATGCAGCCTGCTGTGCGCTTCCCATGCACAAGCCCACGTTGCAGCGGCTCACGCAAAATGCCAGACTGCGGCGGATCTGAAAAGGAGGGTTCTTCCCTATGGCGGTTCATATAATTACGGACTCCACCAGCGACCTGACCGTTCAGGAGGCCCAAGAGCTAAACGTTCACCTGATTCACATGCGCGTGATTTTTGAAGACGGCGTTTTCACCGACGGTATAGACATTGATAAAGAGCAGTTTTACGCCAAGCAGTCCCAGGCCAAGACCCTCCCCAAGACCACCCAGGTCAACCCGCAGGAGTACTGCGACGCCTTTCAGCCCCTGGTGGAGAACGGAGATGAAGCCGTTGCCATCCTCATGTCCTCCAAGCTCTCCGGCACCTTTCAATCCGCCGTTATCGCCAAGGACATGCTGGAAAACGGGGAGCGGCTCCATCTGGTGGACTCTCTCAACGTCACCATCGGCGAGGGGCTGCTGGTCCGGGAAGCCGTCCGCCTCCGGGACGCTGGAAAGTCTGCCGCCGAGATCGCCTCCACCCTGGAGGAGCTTCGGTGCCAGGTGCGGTTCATCGCTTTCATCGGCACTTTAAAATACCTCAAAATGGGCGGGCGCATCTCCGCTTCTACCGCCGCCCTCGGCACTGTGCTGAACATCTCCCCGGTGGTTGCCATCGTGGACGGGGAAGTAAAGTCCGTAGGCCGGGTCCGGGGAAGCCAAAAAATCCTCAGCTACACCCTGGATTTCGCCGCCCATTATCCCGTGGACAGCCGACACTGCGTCATGTTCGGCCATTCCCGCTGTCTGGAGGTCATGGAGCCTTACCGGGATAAGATTGTGCAGGCTCTTGGCATACAGGACCACGCTTGGGACGAGCTGGGGGCCGTCATCGGCGTCCACGCAGGGCCGGGATGCTACGGACTGGCTTACATCGGTCTGAAATAGGCCCTCACAAATGTTGCATAAACCGCTGAAATTCTGCGGATTCGGCATATACTAATCAAGATATTGCTCCCCCCAGGAGCAGAAACTCACGACGAAGCGCCGCCGGGCGCATGGAGGTTATCATGGAGTTCAAGCCAGTGACGAAACAGGACGCGGCAAAGCTGCGGAAATACTACAAAAACTGCAATTACGGTCTGTGCGAGTACTCTGTGGGCACAAAGCTGATGTGGCGGCCGAAGCTCCATCCCGCCTGGACGGAAACCGCCGGGTGTCTGGTGGTCCGGAACGAGGATGGGGACCGCTGGGTCTTTGACTACCCCGTTCCCGGCCTCGAAGGAGATGAAGACGCCGCCCTGACCGCCATCGAGTCCTACTGCCTGGAGCGGGGAAAGCTGCCGGTCATCTCCGTGGTGCCCGAATGCAAGGCGGCCCGGCTCCTGGCTCGCTATCCCTATGTCCGGGTCAGCGATATCCGCACCTGGAGGGATTATGTCTATTACCGGGAGGACCTGCAATTCTTCTCCGGGCGGCGCTACTCCGGCCAGCGGAACCATATCAAGAAATTCCGCAGGCAGTGGCCAGACGCTTCTATCCGGACCTTGACAGCCGCGGACGCCCCTGCGGTCGAGCAGTTCTGGCAGGACTATGAGGCGGAGTTCCCCAAGGGCGAGAACGCCAAGGCCAGAAACGAGCTCCAGTTGGCAAAGAAGATGCTGAAAATGGCTGGGAAGGCCTGGTTCACAGCCGGAGGCATGTTCGACGGGAACAAGCTGATTGCCCTGTCTCTGGCGGAAAAGTGCGGAGACACCTTGATTATCCACATTGAGAAGGCCCTCTATTCTTATACTGGCATTTATCCCGCGTTTGTCCAGGCCTTCGCCGACGCCTTTGGAAAGGACTGCCAATGGCTCAACCGGGAGGATGACGCGGCGGATCGGGGACTGCGGACCTCCAAGCTCCAGTATGGTCCCGCAAAGCTGGCGCCGAAATACTGTTTTGAGCCTCAGAATGAGCTTTTGCGCCATGTGGAGGCCATCCCTGTCCTGCAAACCGAGCGGCTGACCCTCTCCGCCCTGACAGAAGCCGACATCCCCGCGTACAACGCACTGGTTTTGGATACCGAGCGTAACCGCTGGTGGGGCTATGACGACGCAGCCGGCCTTGGCGGACCGGTGGAGGCCCGCAGCTTCTTCGACGTGGCCCAGCGGGATTTCAGCAACCGCCTGGCAGTAAACTTTGCCGTCCGGCTGGATGGGAAGCTGATTGGCGAAGCAGTTCTGTACAACTTCGACTGCCGGGGCGGCGCAGAGCTGGGGTGCCGGATCGACCGGGCCTATGACGGCAAGGGTTATGGAACGGAAGCCTTTGCCGCAGCGGCCAACTGGGGGCTGTATCAGGTCCATCTCAGCCGGGTAATCGCCAAGTGCTTCCACGAAAACCCGGCCTCCTACAAGATGCTGTCCTCCTGTATGCGGAAATCCGGGGAGGACCAGCGCTTCACCTACTTTGAGAAGCTGGTATAATGCAAACCCGGAGGTCTTTCCGAACGGAAGGGCTTCCGGGTTTTGTTCACCAGTTCAGGCTTGCGGCAAAGCGGTCCAGGGCGCAGAGGGTCTCATACTTTCCCCGGTAGCCCACGCCGTCAATCACCGCGAAGGGCTGATAGGCAAACACCCTCAAAACCGTCCCGTCCGCCTTCTCCACGCTGAATATTGTCGGGTCCCCGTCGTACTCCTGGTAGGACATATCCTTTTGATAAACCGTCAGGCCGTTCAGCAGCGGTGTGAGGCGGGCCGTCTCCTCTGCTGTCAATGTGATTTCCAAATCCGGCCAGCATTCCGCAGTCACCCGCAGGATATCCCCGGCCCGCAGCTCCTTCAGCGGCCTCCTTCCTGCGCACACACGCCCTAGAACCACTCCCGCCAGCGCCAAAACTGCCAAACCAATCATGAGCTTTTTCTTCATTTTCTCCTTCTCCTTTCCGTCTTACGGCGCTCCTATGCCATATAAGACGGCAAAATTTCAGGATGGTTTCACAGGCCCGCCGCTTTTATGGAAAACCACAGAAGCTCAGCCAAGGACTCTGGCATCGACTGGGAATTTCTACACTTTTTTTATTGACGCGGCGGGGTCCGGAGAGGTAGAATAGGAGTATCGACTATCTGCAAAACGGCATGATATCAACAGGAAAGGAAGAGGCTCTCATGAACGAGAAAAAGTGCAAAGTCCTGGCTGCCGAAATTCGCCTGGAGACCTTGAAGATCATCCACGCGAGAGGCTTTGGTCACGTGGGCGGCTCTATGGACCTGGCGGACCTGATGGCGGTACTCTATGGCGAGGTCATGAAATTCGACCCGAAAAATCCCCGCTGGGAGGACCGGGACTGGCTGGTAATGTCCAAGGGCCACGCAGGTCCCGTCGCTTACGCCACTTATGGCCTTATGGGCTATTATCCGATTGAGGAGGCGTACACCCTCAATCAGCCCCACACGAAGTTTCCAAGCCACACGGACCGGAAGCTCACCCCCGGCGTGGACCTGACCACCGGTTCCTTGGGCCAAGGCGTCTCCACCGCTATGGGCGCGGCGCTGGGCAACAAGATCGACGGACGGGACAGCCATGTTTTCGTCATCGTCGGGGACGGCGAGGCAGACGAAGGACAGGTCTGGGAGGGCCTCCATTTCGCCTATGCCCACAAGCTGGATAATGTTATCGTCTTTTTGGACCGGAACGGGTATCAGTTGGACGGCGCTACGGACGACATCCTTCCCCACGGCGACCTTGCAAAGAAGGCGGAATCCTTCGGCCTGTATACCCAGGTCATTGACGGCCACGACGTGAAGGCCATTTACGACGCCATCCAGAACGCCTATTTCACAAAGGGCATGCCAAGCTGTATCGTGCTGGACACCATCAAGGGCAAGGGCGCCACCTTTGCCGAGCCGAAGCACGAGCACTCCTCTCAGCCCAAGGAGGAGGCGTGGCAGGAAGCCCTTGCCGCGGCGGAAAAGGCCCTGGAAGAAATTCGGAACGCTTGAGGGAGGGTGCGAGAGATGAACGTGAATCTGATTGGCAAGCATGAAAAGGATTCCCGGGCCTTCCGGGACGCTCTGGCGCTGACGCTGAATGAAATGATGGCGGAGGACAAGTCCATCTGCTATGTGGACTGCGACCTGATGAGCTGCATCAACACCAAGCAGCTCCAAAAGAACTATCCCGACCGCGCAATCCAGGCCGGTATCGCCGAGGGAAACGCCGCCGGTGTAGCCGCAGGTCTGGCCGCTACAGGGAAGAAGGTCTTTTTCCATTCCTTCGGCACCTTCTCTTCCCGCCGGTGCTATGACCAAATCTACATGTCCGCCGCCTATGCCGGGCTGAGCGTCCGTGTACTGGGCAGCGACCCCGG
>CAOJHG010000029.1 GCA_948435975.1 uncultured Oscillibacter sp.
GGGAATTTACCTGATGTTTATGACCATTATGCAGACCGCGGAAACCCTTGGCATCCTGGCTTTGATGGACAGCAGCCGGGCGAGTATCTATTTTGCCTATTCTTTGCCGCTGCTGATATCGTTTGGAATCGATGCGGTCCTTTCACTGGTGTTTCTGCCTTTTCGAAACAAGGGCCTGGTTCATCTCCTGTCTCTGGCCCTCGTGATTCTGACGGTCTGGCATGTCTGGAAGACGGATCAAATTCGTTCCCCCTGGAAGGGCGGGGCCCTGGAGAGCAACGAGGCCATTACCTGTATGGAAAATATCATCGCTACGGAGGACGACTTCACCTGGACCGTCATCTCCGCCAACGACGAGCTTCAGATGGGACTGGAGTACGGTTACCACTACGAAGTGAGTACCTTTTTGCGGGACATGGAGGGGGTGGAGGACTGGCCTGAAATTCAGCTTCGGATCCCTACGCCGGTGGTGTTCATTTTCATCGAGAAAATCCCGTTGGCCTATATGGAGGAATACGAGGGTACGGGCCAGCCAGTCTCTGAGGAGGGAGCCGCCCGGCCTCTACCAGGCGGCGAGGGCATCGGTATATACCAGGGCGAGCGCCGCTGGGTCCTCATGTCCCGGATGTACTACTGGGCTCAGGAATTCCAGAGGCTTTACCCCAACGAAATGGAGGTCTATCTGGAGACGGACAACTTTATCTGCTACCGGATCGAGCAGAACATATTCCGCCTGTATGACTTTGCCATTGACTACGATTACAATACACGGGATTATACCCAGGGCGAGGGGGACGACGGATGAGGGAGCCCATGATAACCCATCGGAAATATTTCAGCATCCTCTTCATCATGCTGGTGATTGTCTTTATGTTCGTCTTTACCCAGGTGGCAAAGGAGTCCATCAGCGACTACGATGTCAACGCCCACGCGGCCAAGCCCCCGGTGTCCGGCAGTCTTCGCTGGACCCCGGAGGACGGAGCCCTGGCCTCTATGGCCCTGGGGACGGAGAGTCTGCCGGCGGAGGGCCGGTACGTGCTGCTTCTGGGAGACGAGAGCAATGATGCGGGAAGGGTGGTCTGTCAGTGGTGCCGGTACACCAAGCGGAATCTGGCTGTCCGGAGCAGTGCCCAGGGCTGTTCGCCGGGGGTGAACCCGCCGGATTTGATCCTGGTGGATGCCACCGTGATCGACTGCGGAAGGGAAGAGGCGGCTCTGATGGCCTTGGCCGAAGCGGGCTGCGATCTGCTGTTCTGCAATCTCCCCGGTCCTCAGGTGATCCGGGCGCGGGAGGGCCTTCGGACCCTGCTGGGGATCCGGGAGGTCCGGGCTGACTCCATTGAGGTGGAGGGAATACACCTGTTTGAGGACTTTTTTCTGGGTGGCCGCTATATTTACGCCGCCACGGACGAGGAGAGCCGGAAGCGGCAGGATCTGACATTGGAAATGCCCTGGTACATTACTTTGTCCGGCACAAAGACTTACATGGTAGGTATGCTGGAGGAGCTGCTGGAAGACGAGGAGGCCATGAATGAGTATTTCCCGGGCGTTATCTGGCGCAACAGCTACAAGGGGGCCAACGTCTTCGCGGTAAACGGGGATTACCTGTCCGATATCACGGGCCTTGGGATTTTGAGCGCCGTGTACTATGAGGCCAGACCCTATGACCTCTATCCTGTCATCAACGCTCAGAATTTGGTGGTCGTGGATTATCCCAGCTTCGCAGAGGAAAACACGGAGGTTATTCAGAAGCTGTACAGCCGGTCTCCGAAGGCCTTGCAGCAGGACATCGTATGGCCCATGCTGCTTTCGATGGCCCGCAGGGGAGGATGGAAACTGACCAGTTTTCTTGTGCCGCAGTATGACTATCAGGATGGAGCGGAGCCTAACGCCGAAAATTTCCAATTCTATCTCCAACAGTTCCGGGAGGTGGAGGCGGAAGCCGGGATTTCCCTCCGGCACAGCGATCAGATCACCCTGGCGGAAAAGGTGGAGCGGGACGAGGCATTTTACGATTCCGCGAACAGCCGGTATGTATACACGGCGGCATACGCGGAGCCCTCGGAGTTTATGAAGTTAAAGGATCAGCCGGAGGCCGCGTTCACGTCGGAAATTCGGACGGTGGCCTGTGAGTACCGTCCGGACATGCCGCTGGTGTTCTATTGCGACGATGAGATTACCGGACAGAGCATCATCGGAGACGCCAGAACCCATACCTATAAGGAGAATGTGCGCCTTCGGGGCCTGGAGACGGCGCTGGGGTACAGCATGGTCAAGATCGATATCCACGATGTTCTATGGACGGAGAGCGAGGATACCCTTTGGGAGAAGATGTCCGAAAAGGTGACCAGCAATCTGGACACCTGGTGGAAGGCGTTTCAGGCCTTTGACAAGACCACGCTGTCGGAGAGCGACAGGCGGGTGAGAACGTTCCTGAACCTGGATTACAAGGAACGGCGGGAGGACGACCGGATTTCCCTGGAGATCGAGGGCATGGAAGAGGAGTGCTGGTTCCTTCTGCGTACTCACGGAGAGAAGATTGCGGAAATCCAGGGAGCGGAATACGAGCGGGTGGAGCGGGACGCCTATCTGCTCCATGTTCTGGAGGACCGGGTGGAAATCCGGCTGGAGAAAAACCGGGGAGTGTTGAAATACACCTTGCCGGAAGAAGACTAGGAGAGGAGGGATTACAATGGACGCGGGTTTTGAAATACGCCTCGCGATGATTATCACTGGGGTTTTCCTGCTGGGAATTACCATGCTGTCTCTGTCGAGGCGAAAGATGACGGACCCTTTTGCCCTGACCTGGGCGCTGATCAGCGTTATCCTGATTCTGGGAGGGGCCTTCCTGCGTCCCGCGGAATTGAACCGCTATATTAGCGGCATGGGAATGCTGATGGTGGCCTCCATCGGATTCTGCCTGCTCTTCGGCGCGTATTTTATGAGCCTCCGGGTGTCGGAATTGATGCGCAGAAATCAGGAGCTGTCCATGCAGATATCGCTGTTGCGGCAGACGGTGGAGGATTTGGAGGAGCAGTGGGAGAACGCTTCTGTCGGGGATGAGGAAGGGGGGGCGCGGAATGAAGAAGCTGCTGTTTGTCATTAATACGATGGGGTGTGCCGGAGCTGAGTTCGCGCTGCTGGAGCTCTTCCGCCATTTGGATTCGCCGGAGTATGAAGTGTCTCTGTATGTTATGGTAAACCAAGGGGAACTGGCTCGGGAGCTGCCGCCCTATGTCCGCTTGCTGAACCGGCGCTATCAGTATGATTCCGTGCTGACGCCGAAAGGGCGGCGAAAGCTGATGGCACAGGTGCTGCGGGCCATGGTTACCCGGGGAACGGTGTTCCGCCTGCTCCCCTATCTCTGGCGGAATTTCTGGCGGATGCTGCGAAAGGGGGAGGTCCGGCTTGACAAGCTGCTGTGGCGCGTTTTGGCGGACGGCGGCGAGCGAATGGAGGAGACCTACGATCTGGCGGTGGCCTTTCACGAGGGCGGTTCCACCTACTATGTGGCCGACCATGTGAGAGCCCGAAAAAAGGCGTCCTTTCTTCACATTGATTATGAAAAGGGAGGCTATTCCCCCATGCTGGATGGGGACTGCTATCAAAAGATCGATCAAATATTTCTTGTATCCGACGAGATCAAAGGCGCTTTTTTGGCGTTCCACCCGGAGTGCGAAAGCAAGGTGGAGGTCTTTCATAATATTTTGAACCGGGAGAGAATTTACCGCCTGTCCACGCTTCCCGGCGGCTTTTCCGACCACTTTGATGGGTTTCGCGTGGTGACCCTGGGAAGACTGGCGAAGCAGAAGGCGCTGGAGGTTTCCATCCAAGCGGCCAGGCTGTTGAAGGACGCCGGGGTTCCGGTGCGCTGGTACGTCCTGGGGGAGGGAGACCAGCGGGCTTTCCTGGAGAAGACCATCCGTTCTCTGGAGCTGGAAGAGGACTTTTTGCTCCCCGGAACGGTGAAGAACCCCTATCCCTATCTGCGGCAGGCCGACCTCTATGTCCACGCCAGCCGCTACGAGGGGAAGAGCATCGCCATTCAGGAGGCCCAGATTCTGGGCAAGGCCATTTTGATCTCGGATTGCAGTGGAAACCGGGAGCAGGTGGTTCACGGCGTGGACGGGCTGTTGTGCGACCTGACGCCGGAGGCCATTTGCGCGTCGATGCGGGAGCTGCTTCAGAATGAGGAGCTTCGGGAGCGCTTGGGTCAGGCCGCCGCCAAGAGACCGCAGACCGATGGGCGGGAACTGAACAAACTGCTTTCTCTGCTGGAACCATCGGGGGGAGGAAGGGAAGATGCGGGCTAGGAAGTCGCTGCTGATTGTGATCCCGGCTTACAACGAGGAGAAGAACATTGGCGCCTTTTTGGAGAAGCTGCGGCAATCGGAGCTGGCAGACCGGGCGGATCTTCTGGTGGTGGACGACGCGTCCACGGACCGGACCGCCGCCATTGCCCGGGAATACGGCTGCTCCGTTGTGACGAACATCTATAACCTGGGCTATGGCAGCGGCCTCCAGATCGGCTATAAGTACGCGCGGAAACGGGACTATGAGTTCGTGATTCAGATGGACGCCGACGGGCAGCACGACGCCTGCAACGTGGAGCGGCTGTACCGGAAGCTGCTGGAGAAGGACAGGGAGGGCCGGAGGCCGGACATCGTGCTGGGCTCCCGGTTTCTGAAGGGCAGCGCCACCTATCGCGTTTCCCTGGCGAAGCGAATTGCCTATGTGCCCTTCCGCCTGTTGATCCGCTGGGGAACCGGGCGGCGGATCATGGACCCCACCACGGGCCTTCAGGGGCTGAGCCGGCGGGCGTTCTCCTATTACGCGGGCTACAACCATTTTGACGACCGCTACCCCGACGCCAACATGCTGATGCAAATGCTGCTGCTGGGCTTTCGGGTGGAGGAGATTCCGGCGGTGATGCATTCCCGGGTGGAAGGGGTCAGCATGCATTCCGGGCTGAGGCCGGTGGTGTACATGTTCCGCATGGCCTTCTCTCTGGCGGCGGTGTGGGTCCGCATCCGGCTTTTTCACATAGACATGGGGATCGTGGAGGAAGCGCCTGTCAGAAACGCGGGAGGTGAGGATGAAACTTCCGTTTTTTAAGCCCCGGCAAGAGCGGGTCCGCCTCCAGGCGGCGGAGCTGGCGGAGACGAGGGAGCCCCTCCGCAACCCGGCCAGAGGCTGGTATCAGATTCACACCTTCCTGGTGGACCGGGAGCCGGACCTGGAGGAGCTGACATGGTGCCTGAATCCGGAGGACGCCCTGGTTTTGCTGCTGTTTGACATCGGGGGATACCGTGACCGGAACCTGGACCAGGAGGCCCTGGGCCGGATGGCCCGGGTACTGGAGTTCTTTGCCCGGCGGAATTATGACTGCGTTGTCCGGGCGGTCTACGACCACGAGGGCCGTGCGCCGGAGCGGGAGCCCTTCTTCTTCGCCCAGGTGCTGGCCCATCTGGAGCAGGTCGCCGGGGTGCTGAAGCCCTTTTCCTGCGTGTTCGTGTACCAGGGGATGCTGGTGGGCAGCTGGGGGGAGATGCACAGCTCCCGCTTCCTCTCCAGGGAGCGCTTGGGGAAGATGGCGGAGGTGCTCCAGAATTGCCGGGGGGAGGAAACCTGGCTGGCGGTCCGGCGCCCGGTGCAGTGGAGGCAGCTCCACAAGGAGGGACCGGATCCGCCTGGTTTCACGCATATGGGTTTGTTTGACGACGGCATGTTTGGCTCTCCGGATCACCTGGGTACCTTTGGCACAAAGGGCCGGGCCTACACCTCCTGGGACAGCCCCTGGAGCCGGGAGGACGAGTTGGATTTTCTGGACGACCTCTGCCGGCAGGCGCCCTACGGCGGCGAGGCCGTTTGGAGCGGGAAGGAGCCCGTGGAGGCCGGGGATGTGCTGGCGGTTTTGCGCAAAACGGGGGTCACCTATCTGAACCGGACCCACGATCTCCGGCTTTTGGACCTGTGGAAGAGCTGGCGCTGCCCCCTCCAGGGCATCTGGGGAGAGGCCAGCTTGTACGACTATGTGGGGGCCCACCTGGGCTATCGGCTGGTAATCCGCGGCGGACGGGTCAAGGCGGACCGGCGGTCCGGCGGACGCTGCCGGCTTGAGGTGGAAGTGGAGAACACCGGCTTTGCCAGTGTGTATCAGGCATTTCGGGTGGTTTTGACGTATCCGGACGGGACGGAGGTCTCGGCCCACCAGCCAACGCCCTGGCAGAGCGGGGAGACCCGGGATCTGGTCTGGGAAATCCCGCCGGTAGAGGGCGAGCTGTGGCTGTCCGCCGCCAGAGACCGGGACGGTGCGAGGCTGTATTTTGCCAACGCCGCGGACGAGGCGGGCCGGGTCCTTCTGGGGCGGCTGTACCGGGAGGACGGAGAGTCACGTTTGGAACGTTCTGGGCACAGGCGCTGACGTTTGAGGAAATCCGTCGGATTTCCCGGGAGACACCGGCGGCGGGAACTGCCTTGGGTAAAGGAGAATGGAGATGGATGGAAAGGGAATCGGCCGGTTTGGCAGCGCGGCGCTGGCCATCGTTTTGGCGGCGATGCTGCTGACCACCGCGGGAAGAGAGGGCAGCGCCTGCCAGCTGGAAGTGGAGAGCGTTTCCTTCACGGAGTCGGCAAAGCTCCTGCGGAACCCAAACCGGGGGTTTTTTCACCTGTACAGCCTATATCTGGAGGACGAGGCCCGGGATTTTGACGCCCTGGTGTCCGGTTGGTTCCGATACGACCAGGAGGCCACGCTGTCTTTGATTGAAATCAATCTGGCGGAGTACCGGGACTGCCCCATCTCCGGAAAGGGCCTGGCAAATCTGGAGGAGCTGTTCAAGGCCCTGGCGAAGAAGGACAAACAGCTGATCATCCGCTTTCTCTACGACTGGGAAGGGAGCTCCCTGGAGAAGGAGCCGGACACGATGGGCCGGGTTTTGGCCCACATGCGGCAGCTTCAGCCGCTGCTGCGGACCTATGGAAGCCGGATTTTCTGCCTTCAGGGAATCTTTGTGGGAGGCTATGGGGAGATGCATCACTCGGCCTACCTCTCGGATGAACAAGTGCTGGCCCTGATCCGGCAATTGGAGAAGGTGACGGACGAGACCACCTATCTGGCGGTGCGGACCCCGGTCTACTGGCGGAAGATCACGAAGATCGCCGCGCCGGAGAGCGTTGGCCGGAAGAGCAGAATTTTGGCTGTCCGTTTAGGCCTCTTCAACGACGGCATGCTGGGTAGCAGCAGCGACTGCGGCACCTATGGCAGCGGGACGCTGGAAAAGAACGGTCCCAACGTGGCCTGGGAGCGGAAGGAGGAGCTGGCCTTCCAGAACGCTCTGGGCCGCCTGACGCCCAACGGTGGCGAGGTGACCTTGGATAACCCCTACAACGACCTGGAAAACGCCATCCGGGATATGGAAACCATGCACGTGACCTACATCAGCCGGGACCACCACGCCGGTGTGCTGGCCAAGTGGGAGCGGTCCAAGGTCACGGAGGACAGCTGCTTTAACGGAATGGACGGCATTACCTACATGGAGCGCCGCCTGGGCTACCGGCTGGTGATTCGGGAGGCCCGGCTGGAGCACGACCGGAAGAACGAGGCGCTGTCCGTGGCGGTGGACGTGCAGAATGTGGGCTTCGCCCCGGTTTACCGGCAGGCGGACGCCCAGGTGGTGCTGTGGAACGCCCAGGGAAACCAACGGCGGGCCTATCCCCTCTCCCAGGATGTGCGGACGCTGGCAGGGGGAATGGATCAGGATCAGCGGTTGACGCTCCAGCTCAGTATTCCCTTGGCGGAGCTGCCGGAGGGGGAGTGGACGGTATATCTGAACTTGACGGACCGGGCTACCGGCCAGCGGATTTTCTTCGGCAATGATCAGGAGCCCGGGAAGTATGGCTACCGGTTGGGCAGGGCATTTCATGGGGGAGGCGTGTGAATATGGAAGGGCCCATTGATTTTGTAATCACCTGGGTAGACGGGCAGGATGAAGCCTGGCAGCGGGAGCGGGCGAAGTACCAATCCAACGCCAGGGAGGACCATTCAGAGTGCAGCTACCGGGACTGGGGGCTGCTGCCCTATTGGTTCCGGGGGGTGGAGACCTTTGCCCCCTGGGTGCGGAAGGTTCATTTCGTCACCTGGGGGCATCTGCCCCCGTGGCTGAATACGGAGTGCCCGAAGCTGCATATTGTGCGACATGAGGACTACATCCCAAAAGAGTTTCTGCCGGTGTTTAACAGCAATGTCCTGGAAATCTATCTGCACCGGATTCCGGGATTGTCGGATCGGTTTGTGTACTTCAACGACGATGTGTACTTGCTTCAACCGATGAAGCCAGACCGCTTTTTCCGGAATGGAAAGTCGGTGGATATGCTGGCGTTTCAGCCGGTGGTGGCGAATCCGGCCAGTCCCGTTATGCCCTATTTGCTGCTCAATAACATGAGTGTGCTTTGTAAATATTTTCATAAGCGGGAGAATGTGGTCCGGCAGCCGGGGAGCTATTATCATGTGGGCTATCCGCCGCTGTACTTTTTCTATAATCTTTTAGAACTGGTGTTCCCTCTGTATTCCGGCCTGTACACCGTCCACGGTCCGTCGCCCTTCTGCAAGGAGACCTTTCGGGAGGTTTGGGAGAAGGAGACGGAATGGCTGACCAGTATGTCGAAAAACCGCTTTCGCGACAAGAGCGATCTGACGCAGTATCTGTTCCGGGAGTGGCAGAAGCTGTCGGGAAATTTTCAACCTCGGAATATAAAGCGTGATCTCTCCTATTATGACTTAGGGGACGATCAAAATCAGCTGCTTCAGGCTATCCGAATGCAGAAGAGCTCCATTCTCTGCGTCAACGATGCGGAGTCGGTTCAAGACGAGGAACGGACCCGGCAGGAGCTCCAGGAGGCGTTCCAACAGATTTTGTCGAAACGGTCTTCTTTCGAACGGTAGGTGGGGGGTATGATATCGCATGGCCAAAAGCAGGACAGAATATTCCGCCAGAAACACCACGGTGTCGATGCTGGGAAGAATGATAACGATTTTGATGGGATTTTGTACCAGGGTTGTGTTCACCCATACCCTCAGCCAGGAGTATGTGGGAGTCAACGGTCTGTTCTCCGATATATTATGTCTTCTCTCCATTTCGGAGCTGGGAGCGGGCACAGCCATTACCTATGCCCTTTACCGGCCTATTGCGGAAGGGGATATTGAGAAGCAAAAATCCCTGATGTGTTTATTCCGGCAGCTTTACCGGATAGTGGCCGGCATCATTTTAGTGGGAGGACTGCTGATTCTTCCGTTTATGGATGTTCTGATCAAAGACACGCCGGAGATTGACCATCTGAACCTGATTTATCTGTTGTACCTGTGTAATTCAGTGTTGTCCTATACCGTGGTCTACAAGCGGACACTGGTGGACGCCCATCAACTCTCTTACATTGGCGTTTTGTGCCAAACGGCAGCCGGTATATTGCAGGGGATTCTCCAGATAACGGTGCTGTTGACCAGCCGAAACTTTGTCCTGTTTGTCTCCATCATTAGTTTGAGCACCCTGCTGAGCAACGCGGCGATTTCCATCAAGGCCGACCAACTCTATCCGTACCTGCGGGACCGGGATGTTCAGAAGCTGCCCGAGGAGGAGCGACGGGAGATTTTCCAAAATACCTGGGCGATGCTGATGCATAAAACTGGAAAAGCTTTGGTAAACCATACGGATAATTTGTTGTTGTCTTCCCTGGTGGGGATTATCAGCAACAGCCTTTATTCAAATTACTATCTGATTATTTGCGCCATTAATGAGATTTTGAAACAGGCCTTTCAAGGCATTACTGCCAGCGTGGGAAACCTGGGAGTGGAGACGAACAAGAAGCGGGTCCATCGTATTTTCGAGACCACCTTCTTTCTGAGTCAGTGGATGCATGGCTTGGCGGTTATCTGTCTCTATGAGTTGATCGACCCCTTTGTCTCTCTGTTTTTTGGTCCAACCTATGTGTTCACCAAGGATGTGACCCTGGTCCTGTGCCTGAATTTTTACCTGACGGGGATGCGTCAGCCCACCCTGGTCTTCCGGGACTCCCTGGGCATTTTCTGGTATGACCGCTATAAATCTCTGGTGGAAGCGGCCATTAACCTGGTGGCCTCCATTTTGCTGGGCCAGCGGCTGGGAACAGTGGGTATATTCCTGGGAACCCTGTTGAGCATCGTGACGACCTCACTATGGGTAGAGCCGCTGATGCTCTATCGCCACTTTTTGGAAAGCTCGGTCTGGCCCTATTTCCGCCGCTATGGGCTTTACACCGCGGTGACCTTTCTCCTCTGGTACGGTGAAGACCTGGTGTGCCGGAGGATTACCGGAGCGCCCTGGGGGGTGTGCATGAAGCGGCTGGCGGTTTGCGTTGTGGTGACCAATCTGGTTTACTGGCTTTTGTATCATCGGATGTGGGAGTTCCGTCTGTTGATGGAGAAGGGCCGGGGACTTCTGTCCCAGTACCGGAAGAGTACGTGAGGCCAAAAGGATAAGGAATTAAGTGGAATTCTATGCTATTTACGTTATTAATGGAGAAAGGGAAGGTGTAAAGGCTTGCTGTCGGTAATCATTCCGATTTACAATGCGGAGCGGTATCTGCGCCGCTGCGTTGAGTCGGTTCTCGATTCCGCCTATCCTGAATTTGAGCTGATTTTGGTGGACGACGGGTCCACCGACGGCTGTCCTTCCATCTGCCGGGACTTTGCCGAACGGGATTGCCGGGTCCGGGTATTCCGTCAGGAACACCAAGGGGTGTCGGCTGCCCGGAATCGGGGAATGCGGGAGAGCCGGGGCGAGTGGCTGATATTTGTTGACGTGGACGACCAGATTTCCAGAGACCTTTTGAGCCGGATTGTTCGGGAGGAACACTGGGCTTTGGACCTTCTGTTCTTTGATTTTGCCGAAAGAGAGGAAGAGCTATCCC
>CAOJHG010000030.1 GCA_948435975.1 uncultured Oscillibacter sp.
CTTATAGCCAGAGCTCAGCTTCTCCAGGTTCTTGGAAAGAGCGCTGGTATTAGTGTTGTAGTTGCGGTAGGCGTTCATCGCCATGATGTTGTGTTGGATTCTCATTGTTTTGCCTCCTTAGCAAAATTTTGTGTGTTTGAACAGTCCATTGTTCTCCCACAAGAATGGTTGGCGCACCGTCCGGCCCTGGCTGTGGCCTTTAGCCTCCGGTCATCCGGCGCAAGGGGTAAAAATCTATTTCATCCAGCTCGTCAGCCGTTTGAAACCTCGGTAAACTGCTCCTTCCCGCTCTGGGGAAACATGTGGTTCAACTGCCGCCGCAGGGCCTTCACGTTTTCATCCCTGCCGTCCATCTGGTTCAGCAGCGTCCGCATTGCCGCCAGCGCCTGAGCCTTGCTCCTGTCCCACGGAATCTCCCTCTTCCTCCAGCGGGGCGCGTCGAACACGCAGTCCGGACGCTCTCCGCCGCTCCGCTCCAGGACTTCTCCGCGCAGGACCGTGATTTCCCGCGGGGCCTGAATCACCAGCTTGCAGCGGTCGCCGTTCATGCGGTCAAACTGAACCACCACATTGCCGCCAATGGTCAGATACTCTCCAGGGGTAAGCGATAAACAGAGCATGATAACAACTCCTTTTCCATACTGCGGTACAACAATCCCTTTTCCCGCACAAGCTCCGGCGTTTTTTCACCGTCATAATATTGTGGACGCCTTCCCAGGCTTCGGACGTGCGCACACATCCTCTCGTTTCCCACTCTGCGGCCTGGAAAACGCTGACCGAAACAGGACGCTCATCTTTTTGTTGTGATCCTGCTTCGCTCAACGCTCTCCCGGCCGGCCGCATGGGCTTTCACCGGCGTCCCGACCGGCAAGCTGAGATTTTATTTCCAGGGCGTCACGCGCTGTCACGTCGCTCCTGCAACTGAAAATAACGCGCCAATCCCCAGGCTTTTATATTCTTCGCGGCGTTGATCTCCCTTTGGTGCATCGCGCCGCACTTGGGGCACCGCCAGGAATCCTTCCTGCCCCCAGCGGCTTCCTGCTCCGTCCCGCAGGCGGAACAGGTCCGGGTCACAGGGGCATAGCGGTCCACCAGGATAAAGGGTTTCCCCTGCCGCTCCAGCTTGACGCGCAGGCACTCCCGGAACATCCCATATCCGGAATCCCGAAGGTTCCCCCCCGCCGCGTACCTGGAAAGCTCCTCAAGACTGCCGTCCCGCACACACACGGCGTCCCAGGCGTTGGCTATCCGCCGGGCCTCCTTGTGTACAAAGTCGCGTCTCTGGTTGGCGATATGCTCATGAAGCAAACGGTACTTCCGCACGGTCTCCCGATAGTTTTTAGAACCCCTCTGCATCCGGTTCAGTTGGCGTTGGAGCTTTGCCAGCTTTTCCTGTGACTGCCGCAGCCAGTGGGGCGCCCCGGCCATGCTGCCGTTATCCGCCGCGTAAAAATGCGCCATAGAGTATTTCAGTCCGATGGCCGTCTTTTCTGTTGGGATAACGGATTCCGGTTTTTTCACCGGGCATTCGTAGAGAATACAGCAGTAAAAGTTTCCCGTCCTGGTCTTTGTCACGGTGACCCGCTTGAGCTTCCACCATGCTTGAGGCCTGCGATGGAATTTTGCCGGGACAATCCCCGCCTTGGTCATGCGGACGCCGTCTTTGGTCGTGTAAATGGTGGGGCCGGATTCAAACACATGGTTGCACGCGGTGAAGGAATCCCGGCTGTCCTTCTTCCGCTTGAATTTAGGGTGCCGGAAGGCGTCTGGATTCTTGAAGAACAGCCGAAACGCCTGGGCCAGCCTGTTGTGCTCCTGGATAAGCGCCTGGTTATCGACCTCTTTCAAAAATGGCGCGCCGGTTTTGTACTTTGCGGGGGTGGGGATGAAATGCGTCCCGGTCTCCTCATAAAACCGCTCCTGGTCCGAAAGCATCTGATTCCAGAGATACCGGCAGCAGCCGAAGGTCTTCTCAAAAAGCTCCGCTTGCTCCGGGGAAGGGTAGAGCCGGACTTTCAACGTGGTATACTGAACGGCCATCCCTTCCTGGAGGCATAGGTTTTTGGATTTTCCAGGCATGGCCCCACCTCCCCGAAAACGCTCACTCAACCGGGCAGGCCCCCTTAACTAACCGGCTTATATCTGAATTTTGTAATTGTGTACCTTTTCAAACTCAGAAATTCCTGCGAAAAAAATTTGTGGATGCTCTTAATTTTGAAGAAGTTCCGCCGATTATAAAAGTGTAGGCCACAAAAAATGCGACTTTGTAAACTTACACCTTTACAAAGCCGCGTTCATTTTATTCATGTGGAGTTTTCAAATCGGACAGCCTTTGCGTAAAACGTTCCAACAGGCATGGCGCAGGCGGTTGCAGCCTCGTTCAGCGTCAGCTTTTTCCCCCGCCAGTCCTGGTGTACCTGATGGAAATTCTCCGGCAGAGGGGTTGGGGGCCTCCCGAATCTCACGCCCCTTGCTTTCGCCGCTGCGATGCCCTCCGCCTGCCGCTGGCGGATGTTGGTGCGCTCGTTTTCCGCTACGAAGGACAGCACCTGCAAAACGATGTCGCTGAGGAAGGTGCCCATCAAATCCTTTCCGCGCCGCGTGTCCAGGAGGGGCATATCCAGCACCACAATATCAATCTGCTTTTCTTTCGTGAGGATGCGCCACTGCTCCAGGATCTCTTCATAGCTGCGCCCCAGCCGGTCGATGCTTTTGACGTACAGCAAATCGTCCGGCTTCAGCTTTCTTATCAACCTGCGGTACTGCGGCCTTTGAAAATCCTTCCCCGACTGCTTATCTGTGAAAAGGTTTTTCTTCGGGATGGACAAGCTCTGCATGGCAATCAACTGCCGGTCCTCGTTCTGCTCGCGGGTGCTGACCCGGATGTATCCATATGTTTCGATGTCTTTCCCCTCCTTATATCCCAACCACTGCAAGCAAGCCCCAGCCGCCTGCATTTCCACAAACTGCAATCTGCATTTTACCACTGCTTGTAAGCAGACGGAACTCCAGCTCAGGTCCAATCCGCGCAGAAAATTCTCCGCCGCCCCTCAAGTATCAGAAAAAAAGCGCGTTTCCTGGAAGGGATGCGCCTATCCCTGAACAGCTAAACTGAAAAAAGAAAACCTCCACAAACGCAAAAACGCCGCAGGCTATCCCGTCTGCGGCGTTTGCATGTGTCTTATATGATGCTGGCAAAAAGACGTACTCTGCGCAATCAAGCAGACAGCCTTAAAGATTCGCAAAAACTTCCACCTGTAACTGAAGCCCGCCTGCAATCTTCTGGTTCGTGTCCATCTCACTGACGATGCCCGCCAGGTCTCCAACCAATGTATGGGTACTGTCCGCAACGCCTGTGACGCCGGAAACCGCGCCGTCCACCGCGCCGGAAATGCCGGAAATGGAACGGGTAATTTCTTCCACAGCAGCCTGAAGACGGTCCGCCTGGCTGTGGAAGGCCTCCATAGACCGCTGTATGTAGGCGGCGTCTTCCCGGTACTGCCGCCCGGACTGGACCGACAGCGCTAGCTGGTCCGAGATTGTCTGTCCCAGGTAACCGGCCAGCTCTTGGGCGCTTGACGTAAGATACTTGACCGCGCCGGTGACAATCTCGCTGACCTCCTTGATATGTCCAGCGGCCTCCCCGCAGGCGTCAGCCAACTGACGGACCTCCTGCGCCACCACGGCAAAGCCCTTTCCCGCTTCTCCCGCCCGGGCGGCTTCAATGGAGGCATTGATGGCAATGAGGTCGGTGGAGGAGGAAATGGAGAGAATATCCTGCGTCAAAATACTGATCTGATCCACGCTCCGGCTTTTCTCAATCGCCTCGTTCAGAACGGACAAAATCTTTTCCGTCCTGGCCTGTACGGTTTCCATCTCCTTTTGGGCGGACTGCTCCATTTCCTCAGACCGTTCCCGCATTTCCACAGAATAACGGCTGAGGGCGGCGCAGGCGTCCGTCATCTGCTCGGCCTCCTCCTGGGTGCAGCCGGCGCTGGCCGTGATGGCGGCGGTGTTCCTGGAAATCTCCCCCAGGGCGGCAGAGAGCTGTTCCGTCAGTCCTGAGAGCCGCTTCGCGCTGCCAGAGGAAGTCTCCGTCCGGCTGTAAATCTTCCCCACCACGCGATTGAGGGACTCCGAGCTGTCCTGAAGCGTATTCATTGCGCTCCGGATCGGTGCAACAACATACCTGTGAATAATCCGCAAAGCCACCCACACCAAAAGAACGCCCACCATCAAGGCAGCGGCACTGATAACCAGAGAACTGACATATACCACAAAAAGGCGGCTCTGGGCAGCTTCCGCCTGTGCGCCAACCGAAGCAGAGAGCGTGTCGATTCCGGTCTCCGCAGCCGTGCTCTGCGCCGCTACTTCTCCATTGGCCATCGCATAGGCCTCCTGCGTCTTACTGTCAGCGCTGGCACAGGCAAGGCGCACCAGGGCATGTTTGAACGCATCATAATCGTCCAGCAGGCCGCGGTACACAGCCTCATCCCCCTTGGAGACAAAACGCTCATAGGAGGCAAGCTGCTCATCCAGCACCGCCTCTTTCGCCTTGATTTCCTGGACCAGCCGAATCATGGTGCTGTGGTCCGCCGCCACGATATGGGACAAAGCAAGGCGGTGGAGATCCATCATAGAGCGGCGAATCTCCTCCAGTCTGGACTCGCTGACCATATATTCGTCCACGATGACCCCGGCATTGGCGTGAACGTTGTTGATGCTGAACACCGCCAGAAGATTGGCCAGCAGCATGACCAGTCCCAGAAGCACCACCGGCAGGATCAGGCGCTGCTGCAAGGTGAGCTTTCCCTTCATAATAAATACCTCCCAATGTCTGTCTTTTCCAGCGGCGGCATCACCGCGCCGTCACATTCTCCACCATACGATCCAGTTGGGCCTGCAGAGATGCGCCGGAGGGATTCCCCTGCGCCATGCTGGATGAAAACTCCTCCACCGGCGCCCAGAAGTTTCCTCCCACCCGCTGAATCTGAGAGAACTCCGACTGTGCCAGCAGCGCCGCTATAGCCGCCGAATTCTGGACCTCTGCTGAAGCCGCAGCGGAACTGTTGGAAGGTCCCTGTCCCCGCCGCTCAAAACGCAGCCGCTGGTTTTCCTCATTGGTGATCCACTCCGCCAGCCGGGCCGCCCAATCCGGATGCTCTGAATATGCGTTCACTCCAACGAGCTTGCATCCGGAGAACGAGGCCATCTGGACCTGCTGTCCGCCGCATGTATAGGTTGGGAGCTTCACCGCCCCAGCACTATCCCCCCAGGCCTCCTGAACGGCCACTGCATTCCAAACGCCGCTGACGCCTGCGATAACCGAGCCGTCTTGAACGCCTCTTAGAAACTCCTCATCGGTCCGGTTGGAAAAGCTGGGACTGGCGGCGATAGACAGCATAGCCTGCGCCACGTCCACGCCGGAGATGGGTCCGTCCGTGCTGTTCCAGGTGCAGTAATTGGTAAGGCCATCCTCATTCAGCCCCACCTCCAGTCCGGTGTTGCCAAAGAAGGCGTAGACGTACCAGGCAGAACTCCAATCCATTGCGGTCTGCCGTCCTGCCGCTTCCGCTGCAGCCAGAATGCGGTCCATCGTCTGAACGTCCTCCTCGCTGAAATAATCCTTATTATAATACAGGAAGTATCCATTGTCCGCCGTCAAAGGATAGGCGTACAGCGTACCGCCCACACTGGCGGCCTCCACCGCTGCTGAGAGGCTGTCCGCCCGGATAGACGCGGCGTCCTCAATGGGGTCCAGCGCACCGGCTGCGGCCAGAGCGGCTACCTGGTCATCCGCGAAAGTAAAGACATCCGCGCCGTTCTCCAAATCTCCCAGCAGTGCATCCTTGCAGCTTGATTCGCTCTGCGGCTGGCAGGTGATTTGAAAGTGGGCCTCCGTATAGCGGGCCTGGAAGGAGGCAGCGATTTCCTGAAGGAGTTCCATATCCTCTTCCGCACCCCAGACGGTGAGTTCCACGATTTGCTGTGAGGGAGCCTCGTCCGCAGAAGGAGCCGGTTTCCCACAAGAGGATAACATAAAAAGCAGTCCTACTGATAAAAGCAGGAAAAATGACCTTTTTTTCATATCATCATACCTTTCCGGCAAATTGACAGCCACATGCGAACGAACACAGCACCCTGTTACAAGCCAAGCCCATGGCTGTTTTCATAATTATACCATTGATTCCCCTAATTCGCAATCTCTGCTTTCGTTGTCAAGCAGGTAAAGATTCCGTGTGCCTGCGCCTGGCATTTTGATTAGGCTTTATGAATGCAGCACGGGCACGGATTGACTTCAATTATTCAGATAAAACGGTTTTCCAGCTTGACAGCATTTCTCAAATGTGCTATCATTCATTTGCGAATATGAAACTTAAAATGTTCGCAAACGGGTCCGCAAGAAAGGGGGACACGCTGTGCCATCAAAACCTGTTCTTTCAGACGGCGACAAGAAAGCCATCCGCGAGAGGTTAAGAACGCTGTGCGAGGAATGCTGGATTGCGCAGGGGTACAAAAAGACCAGCATCAAAAGCCTGTGTGATCAGGCGGGCATATCCATCGGCACATTTTACACACTTTATCCCGCAAAGGAGGATTTGTTCTCCGAAACCATCAGCCTCATACAAACCAGACTGACGGAGAAAATTCTTGACATCAACAGGCGCAGTCAGACAAAGGAGGGGTTTGCCCGATCTATAAAAGAGCTGTTCCGGGAATATGACAGCAAACCATTCTTGTATAATGTCAACACGCCGGATTTTCAGACTTTTGTGACGAAGCTCCCGAAAGAAACTCTGCAAAAAATCAAACTTGACAGCTTTGACGCTTTCAAGCAGGCTGCCCAGGCCGCAAACCTCACTTTGAAAATGGAGCCGTCTCAGGCATACGGGATATTGAGCGCGCTGCTGTCCACCATCAACGCAAAAGAAACGCTCGCTGCCGCCTGTGATTATTTCGCTGTGTTTGACTGTATGGCGGATATTCTTGTGAACAGTATCTTTGCGTAATGGAGATTTCATAGGATCAGAAATAAATCTAAGATTATTAAGTTTTAGGAGCGTACAGCATGGAGAACAGCATCATCATAGCAGAAACGGAACGATTAATTTTGAGGAGATACAAAAAAGAAGATGTGCAGGACCTGTTTGAATATTTGTCTGATAAAGAAGCTGTGAAATATGAGCCATATAAACCGCTGACCTTTGATGAAGCAATAGAAAATCTTGAATGGCGCATAGGTACAGACGAAATGATTGCAGTTGAATTGAAAAAATCCCACAAAATGATTGGGAACGTATATATGGGCAGGCGTGACTTTGAAGCGCTGGAAATAGGATATGTATTCAATCGAAATTATTGGGGGCATGGTTATGCTGCTGAAGGATGCAAAGTTCTGATTCAACAGGCATTTTCAAATGGTGTACACAGGATTTACGCAGAGTGCGACCCCAACAATAAGCGTTCATGGAAATTACTTGAGGCGTTAGGATTTCAGCGTGAGGCCCATTTCAGGAAAAACGTGTATTTCTGGAAAGATGAAACTGAAAAGGCAATTTGGAAGGATACCTATGTATATGCAAAATTAAATGACAACACGTAAGCAGGCGTCCGCGTTACAGTCGCGGGAGTGCTTCTTCTATTCATGAACAAACGGAATGGGAAAAAGAGAACACGCTTGCATGGATTTTGATTCGTACCGGCGTACCTTTCACAGTCCATCATAGTCTGCAACTTATTTTTACGGAGGAATAACAATGAAATGATAAGAGAACTCAATCACGCCTTCGGAAAGCTGAATGAAAAGCTGGGGATTTCCATACCACTCCCCAACCCTGGAAAGAAAACACTGAAAACGGTCTCTCTGTGCCATTTCGCTGCTGGCGCTGGTCTGGTGGCTGCGGGCGTCCTGTTCTCGTCGAGGCAGTGCGCTTTGCTGGGCGGTATCAGCATCATCAGCAGCGTTGTACTGGGTCTGGAAAGCGGCGGGAACGATGAACCGTAATACTCTCAGAAGGGTGCGCTTCCAGAAAACAAAAAACGCTGTACAGGCCTCCTTGACCGTGCTATAATACCCCGGAAGAAAACTTTGAGGATGTGAGGTGCCGGCGATGAATGCAAGTGAGGAAATGCGGACGTTTGGATACCTGTGCCCCAAGTGCGGGCGGACCGTCATGGGAACCCGGTCTGTGTTTGCCCTGGAGGCAGCGGGAGTGGAGGTATCATGCAGTTGTGGGAAGTCCGCCCTGACGGCACGATATGACGGGGAGCGCTACCGGTTCCAGGTCCCCTGCGGCGTCTGCGGCGGCATTCATGAGGCGCTGTGCGGTCCAGAGCAGGCCCTGCGGGGTGCGGCGGCGCTGGCATGTGCGCAGACGAAACAATTCTGCTGTTTCCTCGGCCCCGAAGGACTGGTAGAAAAAAATCTGAAAGAGCTGGAGATCCTGACGGAAAAAGAAAAGCGGCAGCGGGAGGACGGGCAGGAGGCGTTTCTGGACAGCGTAATCATGTATGAGGTCCTCTCTGAGCTCAAGGAGATTGCCGCCCGTCCCGCTGGAATCACCTGCGCCTGTGGCAGCGGGAAGTACCGTATGGAGATCCGGCGGTCGGCGGTGGATTTGATCTGCCAGGACTGCGGCGCAAAGCTCCGGATTCCTGCGGTAACGGACGAGGACCTAGACGGCCTCTGCTGTCATATGAAGCTGGTGATCCCGGGGAACAGGACACAGCAGCGCCAATAAAGACAAAAAAAGACTTCGCTCCGGAAGAAGGAACGAAGTCTTTTTCACGCTTTTTAGGGGATGCGGAAGCCCTGGCATCGGAAAGTGCCGCTGATGGTAGGATTAGAGGCGGCGGAAGTGCTGTACACGCTTACGTAGTTGAGAGAGCTATAGGGGATAGTCGTCCGCTTTGAAATGATATCACAGCCTCCAATGGGAAGAAGTACCACAGGCGTTCCCGGATTTCGAAGAGGCCAGCCCATGAATGCCGTCACAGGAGCATAGACGGACGTGCTGTAGGACCTTCCCTGCCCCAGGCACAGTCCATAGGTGGCAGAAGTGGACATAGAAAATAAAAGAAAAATGGCCAAGCTGTCCCCGGCGTGCAGTTCACTGATGTCAACCGGCCAGTAGCTGACCTTATCCAATGTGGCGGAGACAACAAAGACTTTCTCAAACCCCAGCTTCATCGTTTCCAGTCCGGTCAGGGCGGTTTCGAGACGGGTATTGTCATCGTTGAAGTCCTTCATTTGGATTCGGTCGCTCATGGCCCATTGGTTAAGCTGATAATTTGGCGTTTTCTCCATACTGTAAAAATCTCCCTCCATAGAATGTGATATACGATTGTAACAAACCTCTCTATAGAAGGCGCGAGGAAACCAGAAGTTGCACATCGTCATGCAACGTTTTCCAAATATGTTCAGATTATTTGCTATATAATCGTAACAAACAGCGATAGAGAACCACTCCCCGCTGGGAACCGGCCAAAAAAGGGCGAACCGTCCGGCCCGCCCTTAAAATTATTTCTTGTAGGAATCCTTCAAGGAGACGCTGCGGTTAAACACCAGATGTCCAGGCTGGGCGTCCTTGGAGTCCAGGCAGAAGTAGCCCTGCCGCATAAACTGGAAGCTTCCGGCCTGCTTCTTCCCGCCGGAGAGCAGCTTTCCAGCCTCCTCGCCCAAGCCGGCTTCAATCTTACAGCCGCTGAGGACCTCCAAAGAGCGGGGATTCAGGCATTCGATGAAATCCTTATCGGCGCTGTCAGGGTCCGGGTCCACGAACAGGTCACTGTAAAGCCGGACCTCCGCATCCAGAGCTGTAGCTGTGTCTGCCCAATGGATGGTAGCGCCCTTGACCTTCCGGCCATCCGCAGGGTCTCCGCCGCGGCTGTCAGGGTCGTATTCCGCCAAGACCTCTACCACGCTGCCGCTCTCGTCCTTCACGCAGCCAGTACAGCGGATGAGGTACGCGCCCTTCAAGCGGCATTCCGGTCCGCCGGGATAGAGGCGCTTATACTTGGGCACAGGGGTTTCCAGAAAATCATCCGCCTCAATCCAAAGGGAACCGGAGAAAGCAACCTCCCGCGTCCCAGCGCCGGGGTCTACGGGGTTGTTTTCCACAGTGACGGTCTCGCTCTTCCCGGCAGGGTAGTTGGTGATGGTCAGCTTTATGGGGTGCAGGACGGCCATGACCCGCTGGGCCGTTTCGTTCAGGTCCTCCCGGAGACAGTGCTCCAGGAAGCCATACTCCACAACATTGGCCGCCTTCGCCACACCGATGCGCTCACAGAAGTTCCGGATAGACCGCGGCGTATACCCGCGCCGCCGGAGGCCGCAGAGGGTGGGCATCCGGGGGTCGTCCCAGCCGGAGACATACTTCCCTTCCACCAGGCGGCGGAGCTTGCGCTTGCTCATAACGGTGTGGTCGATGCCAAGGCGGGCAAACTCAATCTGCCGGGGCTTGCTGGGCAGGTCGCAGTTCTGAATGACCCAGTCGTAAAGAGGGCGGTGGGCCTCAAATTCCAGAGAGCAGAGGCTATGGGTGATGCCCTCCAGCGCGTCCTGAATGGGATGGGCGAAGTCGTACATGGGGTAGATGCACCACTTGTTTCCATGCCGGTGGTGGGGCAGGTGGTTGATTCGGTAGATAACGGGGTCCCGCATGTTGAAGTTGCCGCTGGCCAGGTCAATCTTGGCCCGAAGGGTCATGGCGCCGTCCGGGAACTCACCGGCCCGCATACGGCGGAAGAGGTCCAGGCTTTCCTCTATGGGCCGGTCGCGGTAGGGGCTGCGGGCAGGGACGCCGACGCCGCCGCGGTACTCCCGGAACTCCTCTGGGGTGAGCTGGCAGACATAGGCCAGGCCCTTTTTGATCAGCCCCTCGGCCTGCCGGTAGTCCTCTTCAAAGTAATCGGAGCCATAGAAAAAGCGGCCGCCCCAA
>CAOJHG010000031.1 GCA_948435975.1 uncultured Oscillibacter sp.
GTAGTTGTGCAGTTGATTCAGCGGTCCACCGGCAGGGTTGTGGCGGAACGGCTTGCGGAAAATGTGCAGCGCGGCTTTGGAGCAGATGTGATTTCGAGAATCGAAGCCTGCAAAACGGCGGGACTGGAAGCGCTTTCCCGGCGGATTCGGGAGCAGCTTGAGCTTCTGGCGGCGGAATGCCTGCAAGAGAGCGGCGTTGCAGCGGCAGAGGAATCGGTGGTCACAGGCAACACGACGATGCTCCACCTGTATGAAGGACTGGACCCCGCTTCTCTGGCCGTGTCTCCTTTTGTTGTGCAGTCCTTTTTCGGAGGCATAAGCCGACACACGTTGGCAGGGGCCCCGGTGTATCTGCCGCGGTGCGTAGGGGCTTATGTCGGCGCGGATATCACCTGCGCAGCCCTTGCCGCGGACATGATGAATCAGAGGACTCAACTGCTGGCGGATATCGGCACCAACGGAGAAATCGTGCTGGCAAGAGGCGGAAAGCTGCTCTGCTGTGCAGCGGCGGCGGGACCTGCTTTTGAGGGGGCGGGCTTGAGCTGCGGGATGCCGGCCTCCGGCGGCGCGATCCGTATGGTTGCCTGGGAGGACGGCGGGGCTGTATATGAGACAGTCGGGCAGAAGCCTCCGCTTGGGGTCTGCGGCTCGGGGATTTTAGACGCTCTGGCTGTTATGCGGAAAGCGGAGGTCATTGATGAGTCCGGATATCTGGAGGAGCCCTGGGAAATCGGAGGGAGCGGCGTATTCATCCAGCAAAAGGACATCCGGCAGATTCAGTTGGCGAAGTCCGCAATCTGTGCAGGGATACAGACGCTGATGAAACAAGAGGGCCTGTCCGCCGGGGAAGTGGACCGCTTTGTAATTGCCGGCGGGTTTGGGAACTCGATGAATCAGGACTCGGCGGCGGCAATTGGACTGTTTCCTGCGGGCCTGCGCTCCAAGTCGGATTTTATTGGAAACGGCGCGTTAGGCGGAGCGGCCATGCTGCTGATGAACCGGGCGCTCCGGCAAAGGGCGGAAAATCTGGCAAGGGACGCGGAGGAACTATCTCTGTCAGAGAGCGCGGAATTTATGGATTACTACATTGACGGAATGTCACTGAACGAAGCGGAATGAAAATTGAAGAACCGCGCCAAACACAGAAACAGAGGATGACGATGAAACCATCGGCACCCCCTGTTTTTGCATAAAAGGCAGAAGAGGACGGCTTTAGAGAAGGTCAGTTGTAATACTTCTCCACCATTTCTCTGGCCATTTCACTCCACCACCAGAGGCGCTGGGGCTCGTCACGCAGAGTAATGATCGTCTTCATGTTGATTACCATGTTGGTGTTGTACTTCTGGCAGAGATGCAGGGCTGTTTCCATTTCTTTCCGGAGGAGTTCCTTGGCTTCCTCGAAATTGGGCTGAAACAGAACGTTGGAATTGGGTTTGTAGGAAACCGTATATTTGGTTCCGAGGGCTTCCAGGGCGGGTTCCAGCTTGCTGTAAGGAGAGACGGAGATCATGCGCAGGTTCGGGAACGCCTCAATGACATCGGCAATCTTGTGGTCCAGCCGTTCGCAGCAGCCATAGCCGAACTTGCCGAACAGCTCAGCGTATGCCGTCTCGTAGGCGAAGCCGAATTCTCGGGAGGTGGCGGGGCTGACAGAGGTCATGATCTGGTCTGAGCAGCCGCCCCAGATATCCTTCAGCCTGCACCCGATACCGCTTTCCGGCGGCGGGGGGAGCTCCGTAGTGTAGCCGGGATGGTTGTTCATCACGTTTTCATATCCGTTGTTGGAGGACAGCACTCCCAGCTTTTCGTATTTCTGGAACCGCTCTGAAATGCACTGGATATAGCGTTTGGCGCAGGCGTGCATCAAATCGGGGTCCTCATAGAAGCGCATCATGGCGTCTCCCATGCCCATCCACTCCAGGATATCGTCCCAGGGCGCGACGTTGAGGTAGCAGAGGCCGAACATGCGGACTTTCAGGATGCCGTCAAAGATTTCGTTCATAACGCGCCAGCGCTCTTGGGTCTCCGCCTCGTCATGCTCTACAGTTGGCGTCTTGATTTTCTCCACATCATCCATGGTTTTGATAAGCTCCTGGAAATGGACGGTCGCCTGCCCTTGACGGTCCTTGGTCAGATCGGCGTCGTACATTTCCAGTTCGCCCCAGCCGCTGTCGGAAAGGGCGCATTGGCATTTAACAGAGTCCTCAACTACGTAATCCAGCGGCATGTGGTTCCAGTTGTACAGCCGCATCAAAAGGTCGGCCTCCACTGAGCGCAGGTAAGGGTCCTGGATTTGGCAGGTCAGTTCATTGTTGTAGTTCAGCACGGCAGGGGGCGTGTCCCGGTGATACAGGACGGGCTTTGTCATGTGCAGGTCGTTTACGTTGGTCCAAAGCTGAATCCGTTCCTTTTGGATTGGAAGCTCCGCGATTTCCCGGACCTTTCGGCCAAGAGCACGAAGCCGGTCAACATCCTGCTGCGTATATGAGATCATTCGTATACCTCCATTCTAAATTCAAAAAAGATACAGGGAAAGAGGGGTTATCCGATCAGAAGGTTCGGGAGCCAGGTGGAAAGGCCGGGGATGAACACGACCAGCATCAGTACAAGGCACTGTGCGGCCAGCATGGGGATGACGTGCTTTACGGTGCCTTGCAGGGGAATGCCCTGAATCGAGGCGGTGGCAGAGAGCAGAGCGCCAACGGGGGGCGTGATCTGGGCAATACACTCGCAGATGACGACCACCAGAGCAAACTGGATAGGATTGATGCCGAAAGCGTTGGCAATGGGGTACAGAACAGGGACGAAGATCACAGTGGCGGCGTTGGACTCCATGACCATGCCCAGCACCAGAAGGAACACCACGATGATGAGGAAGACAAGGATGGAGCTGTCAGTAAAGGAGGACAAGAAGTTGGCGATGGTGGAAGCGAAATTCAGGCGGGCCAGCATATAGCCCATCATGTTGGCAAGGCCCATTAGAATCAGGACCGTGGTAGAAGTGATGGCAGCGCGGCCGAAGACTTGAGGCAGGTCCTTCAGCTTGAGTCCGCGATAGACGACCTTACCAACAATCAGGCCATAAAGGCAGGCCACCATACCAGCCTCAGAGGGACTGCAAAAACCGGCCATTGTACCGCCGATGATAATGACGGGCATCAGCAGAGCCCAGATAGACCGTCCAACGACTTTGGTGCGCTCTTTGCCGGAAATCTTCGGCAGCCGGGGGATGTTGCGTTTTCTGGCATAGAAATAGCAGCAGATCATCAGGCCGATACCCATTAGGATACCAGGGACGATACCGGCCATAAACAGGGATGCGACAGAAATGTTCGCAAAGGAGCTGTACATAATCATGAGGATGCTGGGGGGAATGATAGGACCCAAAGTACCGCCGCAGGCTTGCAGAGCGGCAATAAATTCTGTTTCATAACCATCTTCCTTCATAGCAGGAGACAGAAGGTTGCTGAACGCCAGAGCGGTTGCCATAGCGGAACCGGAGACAGCGGCGAAAATCATGCAGGACACAACGCAGACATGTCCCAGGCCGCCCCGGATGTGTCCAAAGAAAGCGCGGGCGAAGTCCACGATGCCCTTAGAAATGTTGCCGCTCTCCATCAGCAGGCCGGAGAGGATAAAGAAGGGGACGGCAATCAGAGAAATCGAGTTGATGCCGGCGAAAATCCGCTGCACCGCCCCTACTGCGTTGATGCCGTCTATGGTCATGACGATGATGCCCGCAGCCGCCATTGCATGTCCAAGAGGAACGGCAAAGATCAGCAGGAACAGGAAAATACCAAAACAACCTAATGCCAGACCCATAAGTTTAATTCTCTCCTTTCGCCGCCGCCGTTCTGGGCAGCACATAAAGCTGAATCAGATTTTTGATTTCCGCAATCAGGCAGAACACGAAGCTGATGGGCATGACCATATAAATATAACCCATTGTCCATTCCAGACCGGTAGTGGTGGTATCCATATTTTTCATAGCCATTTCAAAGGTCGGGAAAATCAGATACAAAAGAATTACAGTCAAAATCAAGTGTCCAATCAGACGTGTAATATACAGAAGCTTTGTCTTTTTGGAAAAGAAAATCTCCGTCAAGTCCACTTTCAAATCACCACGGGTACAGATTAGGTAAGGAGCGCCGGAGAAGGCCATGAACACCATCAGGAAGCGGATCAGCTCATCTGCCCATTTGGAGGGCGAACCAGCGAAACGGGAGAAAACGCTATATGCGCAGACAATAAGCATTGCCGCGAGAAAAAAGGCGGAGATATAGAAAAATGTTTTATAGACCTTATCTGTGAAATCACAAAATTTTTGCATAACTGTAGTCTCCTAAATTGTGATAAACGAAGCGGCGGTGCGGAATTACGCACCGCCGCACGGCGGTAGTGGGATGGAAGAAATTATTCGGCCATGGCCAGGATGGCGTTGACCAGCTCCTCGCCGTCTTCAACAGCCTCGAAGTATGCGGGCCACACGGCTTCCTTCATGATGTCGATTACAGGGGCCAGGTCGAAGGTATTGTAGACAAGGCCAGCTTCTTCGCACTTGGAACGGAAGTCGGAGTTGTATTCTTCAGCCAGAGTGATGTTATTTTCAGCAGCTTCCTGAGCACACTCGTTCAGCAGGGCTTGAGCTTCGGCGTCCAGCTCCTGATACTTGTCCTCGTTGATAAACATAGCGATGTCACAGTGGATGTGGTTGGTTTCGTTGATGTAATTCAACTGTTCATACCAGGAGGTGAGATAGATGCCGGCAACGGGATTCTCAACGGCGTCAACGATACCAGTCTGTAAAGCGGTGTATACCTCAGAGTTGGCGACGATGGTAGTAGCACAGTCCAGAGCCTGGAAGGTATTCACATAGATAGCGATGTCCGGGCAGCGGATGCGCAGGCCGGCAAAGTCTTCATAGGAGTTGATAGGAGCGTTTTTCGTGCCTACCTGACGGAAACCAGCGCTGCCAGTGGATAGAGCGCGGATGCCGACCTGATCGATCAATTCCTCGTTCATCTGGTTGTACTCGTCGCTGTGGAAGAAAGCGCGAACATGGTCGTAGTCCTTGTATAGATAGGTCATTGCGGTGATATCGCCTTTTTTGAAGCCATTGATGGAGGACATGGAACACCAGTCGTTGATGGCAATGTCAATGGTGCCATTTTTAAGACCTTCGGCAGATTCCGCCTGGTTAGCAATCTGGCTGGCAAAGAAGCGGTCAAAGGTGATTTTTCCGTCGCTGCGCTCTTCCACTAAGTCGCAGAATTCATTCATGAAGATAGAACCCAGTTCGGATTCCGCAATATGGGAGGAAGCCATCAGCTTATAGCTTCCGCCGCTGTAGCCGCTGCCGGAAGCGGAAGGAGTGCCGCCGGAATCGCTGGGGGGAGTGTCAGAGGGGGTGGAAGGTGTGGAATTCTTGCCTCCGCATGCGCCAAGGGAGCAGATGAGCGCAAGAGCCAGAGCGATGCTGAGAATTTTTTTCATACTTATCTCCATCCTTTTCTTTTTTTGATTGCTTGAGACTGATTACCGTCACAATCACTAAAAGCATTGTAGTATATTCCTTCCTCTTATTTCAATACTTCCAACTTCATTCAGTTACATACTCCAAAAAATAAAAATATGACACAAATTTAGACAAAGTCTTATTAAAGCTGTGAAAAAAATAAGGATAGGAGGAAAATGGCGTGTTGACTTTGGGCGAAAGATAAAATAAAATATACAAGAAAAGTAAGCTGAAAGGTTCTGAATAAGGGCTCAAGAAAATTTGGGGAGGGGTATTGATGGATTTTTCGGACCGCTACATGCGTCTTTGCGAGTATATCCAGACGCTGACGAACGTGCATACAACTCTTTTGAATATCCCATCAGGAAAGTTCGAGCTCCCCGTTTTTTCGGAGGCCTGCTATATAGAACCAACACAGTGCAACGCATTTCACACCCACTATTATGGCGCTTGTGAGGCGGAGCGCTGGGATGGAAAGTATATCTATTACTGTCCCCGGGGCTACACCTTTATCGCGGCCACGCCGACGTCGTTGAATATTCCTATGGAGCAGTGCCTGATTGTGGGCCCAATCATTATGACAAACGATGACGAGCCGTTTGAAGACCCGCTGAACGCCGGAAATATGCCGTCAAAAACGGTGCCCCGCATGACGACAAAAGAGGTCCGCGCACTCAGTGAGACTCTCAGCATGGCGGTCAATGCCTGCACGATGGACACGCTTCCGCCTGATGTGGATTCTGGGCGGCAGGCCGAGCTCTTGCAGATGATGTACGATCTGACGACGGACCCGCATACCAAAAAATACCCTATTGAAAGCGAGCGCCAGCTGCAGGAGCATATCCGTTCCGGAAACAAAGCGGGGGCCCAGCATGAGCTGAACGAGCTGCTTGCATACGTGTTCAACCAGACGGAAAATGATTCTGTCCGCATCAAGTCCCGTGCTCAGGAACTGCTGATCCTGATGGGCCGTGCGGCGATTGACGGCGGCGCGGATGTGGATGAGATTTTGAACCTCTGCCAGAAATACGCCAACGAGGTGGAAAACCTGCGGAGCGTCGAGACGATGAACCGCTGGATTGGAGCGATCCTGAATAAATTTATCAGCTTTGTTTTTGATTTCAACGATATCAAGCATCAAAACGTGATCTTCAAGGCTACGGCATACATCAAGGAAAATCTGGCGGAAAAGATTTCTCTGGACATGGTGGCGGATCGAGTCTATTTATCCAAGTCTTACTTTTGCCGCATCATCAAGGAGGAGCTGAACTGTACATTTACGGAGTACGTCAACCGCCTGCGCATTGACCGGAGCAAATATCTGCTGAGGAACACAAGCATCCCCATCGCAGAAATCGCAAGTGCCGTGGGCTTCGGCGACCAGAGCTATTTTACACGGGTATTCAAGCGGCAGACAGGGGTTGCGCCCGGCCGGTACAGGGAGCAGGGCTGGACAAAGAAATAGAGAAAACAAAAAGACTTGATGGAATTGGCCATGATTGACCGTTCCGGCAAGTCCTTTTTGTATATTCAAATAAATTATAAACTGAATGTATATTCCGCGAGGGAAACAGCAGTCAGGAAAGCACGACCCTGCACTCCGGATACCAGGCGCTGGCGTTCCGAATGCTCTTCTTAGCGGGCAGGCCGTTCCCATACAAAACAACGAGACGGTTCAGCTCGGGAACGCCGCCGGAAAAGGGCTTCAATTCTACCAGGGGGCCGGTGCAGTCCACAAGAAAGCGGCCCTCCGGAAGATCGGCAAAGCCCTTGACCCGGTAAGTGTCCTCCGCGAACATTCTGAGGAAGGCGGAGAGAGAGTCGAGGCAGAAACCGGATATTTCCAGGGAGAGCTTTTGCAGAGTGATGTCGCGGGTGTGAATTTGACCGGAGGGGCCGCCGGAATGCCCCAGGGCGTCCAGCCAATGCTTTTCAATGCGGCCGAAGGTGGTTTCATGAATAGAACAGTCGGGCTTTTGGGCGCAGACAATGGACGTGATTTCGTCCAATTGCTCCCGGGAGGCCAGATCTGCTTTGTTGATGAGAACCAAATCACTGACAGCCAACTGCATCCGGCAGACGCGGGCGGTTTGATACACCTTCTGAAAACGGACGCCATCCACCAGACAGACAGCCCCGGCGTAATCCAGCCCTTGACCAACCGAAGGCTGCTCCAGAATAGCGCGGATGGAGGTGGGGTCCGCCAGGCCGGAGGCTTCCACAAAAACGAGATCCGGCGACTGCCCGGCGGCAAAGCGGAGGGCCTGCTCAAACTGTTGAATCTGGCAGGAACAGAATATGGAACCGTTGTTGACCTCTTTCATCGTGATGTTCAGGTCCTGAAGCAGAGCGCCATCTACGCCGGTTTTTCCGAATTCGTTGATAATGAGAACGATTTTTTGGTCAGGGAATAGCTTTGCCAGTTCATGCAGGAACGTGGTCTTTCCCGCGCCCAGGAAGCCTGTGATAAGATAGAGCTTTGCCATAGCGAACACCTCCAGTAATAAAGACAAGATATCGCAGCAGGTTTCTCCGCCGCTGCTGGAATGTCCGGGGACCTGCTGCGCGGGAAAGTTATGATGCACCCGGCTCCTCCGGATAAAATGGACAGTCGAGTTTCCGGCACTCCCGGTTTTTTGGATAGTGGCGGCAGCGGACGGCGGTATTCTCTCCCAGGTCCAGCCCCCAAAGCTCCTTGGCGGCGGGAACTGCGGCGGACAGCGTGAGATAGGTGACACGCTTGCAGCAGCGGGGGCCCTCTACTTCCGCAATAGAGGCAAGGCAGCGGGCGGTTATTTGGTTTCCAGCGGCCCAGCCCTTTCTCGATAAAGGCGCGGTCTTCTGCCAGATACAGGCAAAGATCCCCGCCCCGACAGCGGCCCCGCAGCAGCCATATTGACCGCAGACGCCTCCAGGGATGATAGAGGCACGTTGTTTCGCAAGCGTCAGGTCCGCCCGCAGCTTGTCCCGTGGATTGCCGCAGTACAGGTGGGCGGCGGTCAAGAGCGCGGCTGGCAGCAGATAATGATGTCCAGGGCAGTGCATCGGGAGTTCTGGAAGGTCCATCAGAGCATCCGCAACATGCAGCGCACTCCGTGGAATGCCCTCGTCAAATAAGGACAGGCAGGCGGCTTCCAGAAGGTCCATCTGCTGAGGGTCTGGCAGCACCGGCATACGAATTCACCTCGCGTAAGATTTATTGTTTGTTTGGTGGAAAATGCGGGACACCAGGCAAAGCGCCCAGTGTCCCATTTGGAATTACATGGCGTTCCGGATGGCGGCGTCCAGCTCTTCCTTGGAGGGGATGATGGACTGGAATGCCAGCTTGCCATTGATATACAAAGAGGGGAGATTGGGAACGCCCATCTTTTTGGTTCTGGCAATATCCTCTTTGATTGTGTATTTGTAAACCTTATAGTCAATGCCGTCTCCAAATGCGGCTTTCGCTTCGTTGGCAGCGGCAACCATATAGGTACATGCGGCACAGGTGGCGGGGTCCAGCGTAAAGGCTTCCACCAGGGGCTTTTCCAGATGGGCATAGTCGGGAAGCTCAATGTCCGCGGTATCGTCCACAGCCACATAATCCTTGACCATTTCACGAACGGCGTCGGTCTGGAAAACGGCCTGCGCACAGCCAATGGTGTTCTCAAAAGGCACGTCGAAGGGCATATCACAGCCAGGAGCGACGACCAGGCCGGTTTTATCCCCGATAGAGTCCAGCAGTTCCACGACCCATTTCATGTTGTTCTGCTGCGTGCCGTGGAGCATGGTGGTGGTCAGGGGGATGTTGCCGCCGATGCTGACATTGTGCCGGTCACAAATTGCTTTGGCGGCTTTCAAATCCACGTTTTCATCCACAGAAATAGCGTTGCATCCCGTCTGGCACATAACGTCTATATTGCGGGTGGCGTCTCCGCAGACGAAAAAGGAGGAATAAGCGCCTTTTTCCTTGATATGGGCGAAGAGCGCGGAGAATGGCTTGGACATGAACTCCTCGAAGCAGGCGGTGGAAATCTGAGAAATCAGGGGGTCCACCACAGCGATAACGTCCATGCCCGCTTCGATATAGTAATCCGCCATTTTGCAGGCGACCTGGTTGCAGTAGCCCAGCAGGTCGTGAACATAGGCGTCATTGTCGAACATGTCCATAAAGATATCACTGCCCCGGAGGTGGGAAGCCAGTGTGAAGGGGCCGGTGATGAGACCGTAAAGGGCGGTGGTGTCTCCAATTGCCTTCTTGACCCGCCGCATAGCACCGCAGATCAAAGGGATGCGGCCGTCAGCGGGGCCGGGGATTGTGCATTCGCAGGGAACGATGGGTTCCTCGTCCTCGCCGCATGACAGAGGGTGAGAGGAGACGGAAGGAGGCCCATTATCCGCCCATACCAGGTCGCAGCCCAGGATTTCTGCTTCCACCTGAAGGTCGAAGATGCAGCATTCACCGTCGGGCTTAAACATCCGGTGAACTTCCAGCAGGCATTCGGTCATCTTGTCCTCGCTTTGGAGGAACTCAGTTGCAGTATATCCTTTCAATTTCGCGGCGTGAGCACCGGCAAAGGGCACCCAGGCGGGACGGGGAGCAGGCTTGCGCTCAATAGTTGCAAAGAGCAGTTCCTTGGGAGTCATGGGCGGTTCCTCCATTTTCAATTTAAGTTCAAGCAGGCATGGGACGAATCATAGACATCCATAGAGAATTCTTGATTTTGTTTTCATTATAGAGGTTTTACAGGTGAGCGTATTGAAAAAATTTTTGAATTTTGGTAGTAATTTGCACTTGTGAGCAAAGAAAAAGCCGCAGCGGCAGGCGAAGCGGTCCGAAGAGCCTGCATTAGAAGGTTTTGCCAACTGGGAACAGATTTATGGGATATAGAGAAAAGCAAAGAAAAAGCCAAGCCGCTCCAATGCCGTGTTGGACGCGGTTTGACTTTTTCAGGCGCATTTTTGTAAGGCCCCGGATTTTGGGCATAGAGCGGGGGGAAGCTCAGACGTCCGTGCCCGACGCCGCAGAACCCTTGGGTTTCTTTGCGATAATCAGGGAATAGTATCCAGCACTGTCAGGGATTTTTTCCAGAGTGCGGTAAATGTGTTCGTTTTCCATGCCGCAGTTTTCCACCATGACCACGCTGAGGCCGCTTTGGGACAAGATTTCTTTCACACTGCCCAGGCTCCGGCCAGACTTCATCAGCACATAGTTCCCAGGCTCGGACAGCGCCAGGTCCAGACGGTGCGCTGCGGGGACCACATGCAGGGGTTCGTTCCACTCGACTAGGGACAGGTTCACTCTGGCCGCTGCGGCGCAGAAGGAGGGGACGCCGCTGACGAGTGCGGTGGGGTATCCGTGGCTCTGGACGATTTCCTGAATATAGGAAAAGGTGGAATAGAAGGTGGAACATC
>CAOJHG010000032.1 GCA_948435975.1 uncultured Oscillibacter sp.
AGAATGGACGAGTGAAATTTTCGGAAGAGGGAATTGTCTGGAATTTGTACTTTTACATCTTGTCAGACTATCCAAGCCGGATATCCGAAGAGGACCAGATCCAAGAGTTTGGAGGCAGAGTGATTGAGGAATTGTTCCGGACGCTTCCCTGCGAAAAGGTACTCATTAAGAAATATGCTCCCGGTGAAGACAGACTTTAATGAAGCCGCAAATTCAGCGGCTTGAATATTTTTATAAGCCCGTTTTCAGCGAGTACGCCACCCAGAAAAAGGGTGGACTCCAACATCAGATTGACCGCTTGAATCATAACATGGGTGAATATCCCTGTCAACTCGCTTTACAAAGCCGCCGGAGCCACATCCCAGCAGCACTTATTTCAAGAGGGACCTCCAGGCTCCCTTTTCAGATTCGTGTTGCTGAAGGCCGCTTCGTCAAACCACGCGTCAAAATATCCAAAACGGGCAGCCACCCATTACCGGATGGCCGCCCAATAAACTGGAAGTTATATTCAGGTTTCTATTCTTGCGAATACGATTCAGCGGTCAAACAATGAGCCCGTACCGCTATGCATACTGCCATCATTTTCTGTATATGTCGAGATAAAGCGAGGTTCGCGCTTTGTGCAATGATAAAACCGCATCAATATATCTACAGCGTCCGCTTTCTTCTCAATTCCTAAACGGATTGCTAATTCCTGCTGCGCCTCAGGCAAATCAAAGTCAATATCTTCGGCGCTTTCCACGTGTTCCTCAAAAACTTCTTTTGCAAACTCGCTAAGACCATCCCTGTCTTGATATTCGTCTTCATCCAAATAATCCAACCAATAGGGGCAATTTACCATGAATTCAAAAAACTCTTTCAGATGATCCGCTATTCTGCCGCATTCACCTTCACTTCCCCAAAAACCTATTGAACCGTCTTCCAGCAAAATGTATTCGCTTCCACTGCCTGTTTTGGCAAACGTTTTTCCAGAGATATTATAGGTCAGATGTCCGCCTTCGTCTTGAGGCGGCTCAAATTCTGAAAGAATCTCCACATCACAAACGTCACACAGCAAGTCTGATAAGTCATGATCTTCATGCAGCATTTTGATGAAATCCATTTTACGGTGCCTCCAATGCAAATTCCAGTTTGTCGAGCCGATTATAGCACAGGACTCCTGCTGTTTCCAGTTGCTTTTGTGGAAATCGCCGAAATCATCTCCCAACAACGCTTTTCTAAAAAGGGACCCTCCAGGCTTGTCCTTGACATTTCTGCCAATATCAGTTACAATTGGTCATATTTGGCTCTGCCCGGCAGTTGACGGCCCTATTTTCGCCGCTGCTGGACCAGAGCTTTTTTAGAAGGAGAGGTTTTATGGCATACGTAATCGCAATCAGCGTCTACTTGCTGGCCATGATGGTCTTCGGTCTGGTTCTTGCCCGCAAAAAGGTAAAGACCGCTGATGACATGGTTACTGGCGGGCACCAGATTCCCTTTATCATCCTGGTCGGCAGTCTGCTGGCTACCTGGTGCGGCGGCGGCGGCATCACCGGCAGCGCAGGCATCATCTACGAGGGCGGCCCCTGGGTGGGCGTCATCACCATGGCCGCGCCCCCGACAGGCATCATCCTGCTGTATTTCATCGCCGGCAAGGTCCGCAGCTCCAACAAGGTGACTGTGCCCGAAATCATGGAGGCCCGCTATGGCAAAGCCGCAAGTATCGTCTCCGCCCTGTGCGTCATGATCGCCTATGTGGGCGTGCTTGCCACCCAGCTCAAGGCTGCGGCTAACATTGTGGTCCTGCTCTGCTCCTCCAGCGGCATTGAGATTTCCGCCAATACCGCGCTGGTCATCTGCACCATCATCGTAGCCGTGATTACCGTCGGCGGCGGCTTGGTGTCCGTGGCCTACTCTGACGCCATCAGCGCTCTGATTATGATTGGCGGCTTCTTCCTGGCGATTCCCATTTTGATTGGCGTGGCCAACTCCCAGGGCCTGACCCTTCCTCCGGAAAAGACCACCCTCACCGGCGGCATGTCCGGATGGCAGCTTTTGGGTTATTTCCTGCCCTCCCTGGCCTTGATTCTGGGCGACCAGAACATGCTCCAGCGCTTTGCCTCCGCCAAAAACGGCAATGAGGCCAAAAAGTCCAATATCGGTATGTTCATCGGCGAAATCCTGGTCATCCTCAGCACCATCCTCGTCTGCGTTCAGGCCGCAAAGCTCTATCCCACCCTGGATGTACCCTCCAACGTCATCTTCCAGGTGGCCGTTGACTACCTGCCCCTGGCCTTCGGCGCGATCCTCATGTGCGCCTGCATGGCCTTCATCGTCACCACGGCGGACAGCTACCTGCTTTCCTCCTCCACCAACCTCACCAACGACATCTACAGCAAGTATATCAACAGGAACGCCACAGACCGGCAAAAGCTGCTGGTCCTTCGGGCTACTATCCTGGTGTTCAGCTTCCTGGCAGTGGCCCTGTCTCTGTACTTCCCCACCGTGCTGGCCCTCCAGATGACCGCTTACACCATGTATGGCGCGGCCATCACTCCGGCCATCCTCTTCGCGCTGTTCTCCAAGAAGGTCACTCCCGCCGCCGGCCTCACTGGTATCTTAGTGGGCGGTCTGGCAACCATCCTCTGGACCGTGGCGGGCACCCCCTACGGCATCCAGTGCGCCATTGTGGCCGTCCCCGCGTCGGTGCTCTCCATTCTGCTGGTCACTGCCGTTACCAAGGGCGACAGCGCACACTCTCTGGAAGCCCTCTACAGCGACAAGAGCTGATTCCCTTCCACACCACACAGATCCCCAAGGCGGGGCAGAACGATTTTCTGCCTCGTCTTTCGTCACATCGGGGCGGTTTTTCCGTCTGAACAGAAAGGATGATATACTATGGAAGACCCTCGTATCCGAACCTTTGCGCGCTTTTTGATCCGCAGCGCCGTCGGGCTGGAGGCAGGGGAGAAAATCCTCATTGAGCTCCACGGCAGTGAGACGGTCCTCATGAAAGCCCTGGTAGAAGAGGCCTACGCGGCGGGCGGCAAACCCTTCATCCACATCTTTGACTATACCGTGGAGGGTGCGCTCGTCCAGGGAGCCAGTGAGGAGCACATGGAGGAGATCGCCTCCTATGAGCTGGCGCGGATGAAGGACATGGACGCCTATATCGACATCCGGGCCACCCCCAACATCAGTGCCTGGCACAATGTCTCTGACGCCGCCCAGAAGCTCTACCGGCAATACTACTGGGGTCCCATCCATCTCTCTCAGCGGTGCAACCATACGAAATGGTCCGTCCTTCGCTACCCCAATGACGCCATGGCCCAGCTTGCGGGCATGTCCACAGAGGAATATGAGGACTTCTACTTCAAGGCCTGCCTGGTAGACTACGACAAAATGGGCCGGGCCATGGAACCCCTGGAGGCCCTGATCGACCGCACTGACAAGGTCCATATCGTAGGGCCGGGGACCAATCTGACCTTCTCCGTCAAGGGCATTGGCAGCTTCGGGATGCACGGAAACCGGAACATCCCTGATGGAGAAATCTACACCGCGCCGGTACGGGATTCGGTGAACGGAACAATATTATATAACGTGGCGTCTCCCTACGACGGGTTCCTGTTCCGGGACGTGTGCCTAGAGTTCCGGGATGGCAAAATCGTCCGCGCTTCCAGCAGCAACACACCCTATATGAACGAGATTTTCGACATCGACGAGGGGGCCCGGTACGTCGGCGAGTTTGCGTTCGGCGTGAACCCGGTCATTACAAAGCCCATCGGGGACATCCTGTTTGACGAGAAGATTGCCGGGAGCTTCCACTTCACGCCGGGGAACTGCTATGACAACACCTTCAACGGGAACCGCTCCGCCGTCCACTGGGACCTGATTCAAATCCAGACTCCGGAATACGGCGGCGGCGAAATTTACTTCGATGACGTTCTCATACGCAAGGATGGGCTTTTTGTCCTGCCTGAGCTGCTGGACCTGAACCCCGACCGGCTCTTGAGCGAATAATCTTCACCCCAATTCGTATAACCTGCATTTAATATCACAATTAGTAATCAGGAGGGCACTCACCATGGATACCGTTGTCAACCGTTTGATCCGCTACGCAAAGGTCTACAGCGAAAGCGACTACCACGCCCCCGCCGGCGTTCTCCCCAGCACCGCCTGCCAATTCGACATGGCCCGCCTTCTGGTGGAGGAACTCCACATCCTGGGCATTGAAAACGCCCGCGTAGACGCTCAGTGCTATGTCTACGCTGCCGTCCCCGCCACACCCGGCTGCGAGCACCTCCCCGCCGTGGGCCTCATCGCGCATATGGACACCACCCCCGACATGACCGGCAAGGACGTTAAGCCCCAAATCATTCATTACGAGGGCGGCGACATCGTCCTGAACGCAGGGAAAAACATCGTCATGCAGGCCAGCCAGTTCCCTGAGCTGCAAAAATTCGTGGGTCAGGACCTGGTCTGCACCGACGGCACCACCCTCCTTGGCGCGGATGACAAGGGCGGCATTGCCATCATCCTCCAGGCCGTGGAAGAGCTTCTGTCCGAGAAGGCTCCCCATGGCAAAATCTGCATCGGCTTTACCCCTGATGAGGAAATCGGCCGGGGAACGGACGGCTTTGATGTAGAGGGCTTCGGCGCGGATTTTGCCTTCACCCTGGACGGCGGCGACATCACCGATTACGAGTACGAGACTTTCAACGCCGCCAAGGCCGTGGTGACGATTCACGGCTTCAGCATCCACCCCGGCACGTCGAAGGACAAAATGAAGAACGCCATCTTGATTGCCAACGAATACAACAGCCTTCTCCCCCCGCTGGAGACCCCCGCCCATACCGAGGGCTATCAAGGCTTCTTCCACCTCCAGGAAATGCACGGAAAGGCCGAGGAAGCTGTTATGGAGTATATCATCCGTGACCACAGCATGGAGCGTTTCCAGCAGAGAAAGGCCGCCATGCAGGAAGCCGCCAGGCAAATCGACCGCCGTTATGGTCCCGGAACTGCCGCGGCGGTTGTGACAGACCAGTATTACAACATGTACGAGATTTTGAAGGACCATATGGAGATTGTCCAGTTGGCAGAGGAGGCCATGAAGGGCGCGGGCATTGAGAATCCCACCCACTCCCCCATCCGCGGCGGCACTGACGGCTGTATGCTGACCTATAAGGGCCTGCTCTGCCCGAACCTGCCCAGCGCCGGACACAACGCCCACGGCCGCTTCGAGTACGCGCCGGTGGAGTCCCTGAAAACGGGTGTGAAGACGGTGAAGCAGCTCCTCTCTCCGGCCCTGCTGGAGCGGGTGATCCTGCACAAAAGCTGAAAGGAGACTGATTGTTGATGAATCCCATATATCAGGCGCGTATTGACAAGGTGCTGTCCGCCATGGAAGGGCTGGGGCTGGAGCAGATGCTCGTCTCCGACCCGGACAGCATTTGGTATCTGACAGGCTATTATGTCTTTCCCTTTGAGCGGCTGCTCGTGCTCTGCCTCCGGCGGGACGGGAAGCACAAGCTGTTTCTGAACCGGATGTTCCCGGAGGCCCCAAGCTGCTGGGAACAGGTCTGGTATACTGACACAGACGACGCGGTTTCCATCCTCGCTGGGCATCTGGAGCCGGATAAGCCCACCGGCATTGACAAGGAATGGACGGCCCGGTTCCTTCTGCCCCTCATGGCGCACCATCCGGAAAGCCGCTGCATCCTGGCCTCCAGTTGTGTGGACAGCGCCCGCTCCTGCAAAGACGAGGCCGAGCGGGACCTCATGCGGGTGGCCTCCGCCATCAACGACAAGGTCATGGAGCGGGCCGCAGCCTATATCCAAGAGGGCATGACCGAGAAGGCGGCGGCGGATTTCATCGTATCCCAGTACGCCGCCGAGGGCTGTGAAGCGCTGGCCTTCCAACCCATTGTCTCCTTTGGCGCTCACGCTGCCGACCCCCACCACGAGCCGGACCAGACCCCCCTCCGGGCAGGAGACTGCATCGTGATGGACATTGGCGGGCGGAAGGACCGGTACTGCTCCGACATGACCCGGACCTTTTTCTGCAAGTCCGCGCCCCCGGAGTACGCCGCTATTCACGACACCGTTCGGGAGGCCAACGAGCTTGCGGAGAGCATGATAAAGCCGGGCGTGCCCTTGAAGGACCTGGACCGTGCCGCACGGGAGCACATCGAGAAAGCAGGCTATGGAGAATATTTTACGCACCGCCTGGGCCACTTCATCGGTCAGACGGAACACGAGCAGGGCGACGTCAGCGGAACCACGCCGCTCATTGCAGCGCCAGGGATGATTTTCTCCATTGAGCCGGGCGTATATCTGCCGGGCAAATTCGGCGTGCGCATCGAGGATCTGGTGCTGGTGACGGAGGATGGCTGCGAAATCCTCAACCATGTGGACAAGCACTGGAAAACCATCGGCTGAATCCTCACCCAACGCCGCAAAAACGGCCGCCGGAGTTCCTTCATGCTCCGGCGGCCGCTGATTGTTTCTGTTCGCTTTTTATTCCCGGAAGTGCTCATGATTGCTGATGTGGTCCTGGCAGAAGCAATGGTAGCCAGCACAACGGGAACAGTACCGGAATTCCAGGTTCGGGCTGTCCGCGTCGGTCCTTCCGCAGATGCAGCACTTGTGGCGGTAGCCCCGTTCCGCCTCCTTCTTTCTCTGCTGGCGAACGGCGGCCTTGAACTGGATCGTTTGGCGGGAGTTCCGGTGCCTGGCCAGACTGCGGTTCCGGTCCAGGGCCTCTGTGATCTCATACCAGAAGTAAACCAGGAAATTCAGCAGCGCCGCCACTGGTAAAAGCGCCGCCTGGAAATTTCCCCGCAGCAGGGCGCTCACCACATCCACGGCAAACAGCGCCACATCCGCCAGCGCCAGCCACTTCGCCTTCACCGGGATAATGTACAGCAGCAGCAGTTGGGCGTCCGGGTACAGAGCCGCAAAGGCCAGGAACATGCTCATACCCACATAGTACGTCCCCATCACGCCGCTGTAGCCAAACGCATAATGGCTGATGACCGCCGTCAGCATCGTCAGGACCACGCCGGAGAGATAGTACAGGTTAAATTTAGGCGTCCCCCACTCCCGCTCCAGCATAGAGCCAATAAAGTACATGAAGTAAAGGGAGAGGATCAGCCGGAAGGGGTCCGTGGAATCCGGCACGAAGATGAACGTCACCAGCCGCCAGAGCTGCATGTTGTGGATGATATGTCCCCAGTCGAAGCTCAGATACACGATGGCGGCATAATTGGTCATGCGCAGCAGAAAGAATACGCTCACGTTTCCGATGATGATGTAACGCATAAGGTTGGGAATGCCGAAGCGGGGATGGGTCAGCGCAAACCGGTCTACCGCATTGCTCAGCTTTTTCAAAGGAATCCCTCCAGAACTAGAAAATGAAAGTCTAAGGAGCATTATACCCTGCCCCAGCAGAAAAGTCACCTAATATTTTGTAAATTAAGAGCATCTTGGCAAATATCCTTCTCCCAGACCGCAAATTTTCCTCCGGGCCTTGACAAATGGGAAAGACCTGCTATTATATAAGTTACAGGCGGAGCGCTTTCTGCCTGGAAAAGTTCATATCCTTATCAAGAGTGGCGGAGGGAACGGCCCAATGAAGCCACGGCAACCTGTATAATCAAGGTGCCAAATCCGGCGGAAACCGACAGATGAGGAACGCGCCCCCCTTTTTCTGCACGTTTCGCTGTCGAGACGTGTATTTTTTCGTCTCAAACTGGACATGCGAGCCGGAAAATCACCCTGACGCCAGGGTTATAAAAGGCGAAACCTCCCGCCGCACAACAGGCGGAAGACTGAAAGGAGCACCGCTATGGCCAGACACTATCTTTTTACCTCCGAGTCCGTGACCGAGGGACACCCCGACAAAATCTGCGACCAAATCTCTGACGCCGTCCTGGACGCTATCATGGAAAAGGACCCCCACGGCCGCGTCGCCTGCGAGACCACCGCCTGCACCGGCCTTATTCACGTCATGGGCGAAATCACCACTACCTGCTATGTGGACATCGACAAGCTGGCCCGGGAAGTCGTCCGCGAGATTGGCTATGACCGGGGCAAGTACGGCTTCGACTGCGACACCTGCGCCGTTATCACTTCCATTGACGAGCAGTCTCCCGACATCGCCATGGGTGTGGACAAATCCCTGGAGAACAAGACCAATCAGGAGGCCGAGCTCAACCACGGTGCCGGCGACCAGGGCATGATGTTCGGCTACGCCTGCGACGAGACCCCTGAGCTGATGCCCCTTCCCCTGGCCCTGGCACAGAAGCTCTGCAAGCAGATGACCCTGGTGCGGAAGACCGGACTGGCCCCCTATATGCGTCCCGACGGCAAGAGCCAGGTCACGGTAGAGTATGACGAGAATAACCGCCCTGTCCGCATTGACACCGTGGTGATCTCCACCCAGCACAACCCGGATGTGACCCTGGAGCAGATTCGCCGTGACATGATCGAGCTGGTGGCCAAGGTGGTCCTGCCCGCCGAAATGCTGGACGAAAACACCCACTATTTTGTTAACCCCACCGGCCGCTTTGTCAAGGGCGGACCCGCCGCGGACGCCGGCCTGACCGGGCGGAAAATCATCGTGGATACTTACGGCGGAAGCGCTCCCCACGGCGGCGGATGCTTCTCCGGCAAGGACCCCACGAAGGTGGACCGTTCCGCCGCCTACGCCGCCCGCTGGGTCGCCAAAAACATCGTGGCGGCGAATCTGGCCCGGCGCTGCCAGGTACAGCTTGCTTACGCGATTGGCGTGGCGCAGCCGGTGAGCATTCTGGTGGACACCTTCGGCACCGGGACCGCGGAGGATGGAAAACTGGAGGAGGCCGTGAAGAAGGTCTTCGATTTGCGGCCCACCGCCATCATCCGGGACCTGGACCTGCGGAAGCCCATTTACCGGAAGCTGGCCGCCTATGGTCACATGGGCCGGGAGGACTTGGGCGTTTCCTGGGAAAAGACGGACCGCGTGGACGCTCTCCGCGCCGCCGTTTCTGAATAAGCGGCAAAAACGCGGCGCTCATCTCCGGCGTCGCGTTTTTCTTTCGGCGGCTGTCTTTTCCTGGAGGACGCGAACAGGGCTTCAGCAGGTTTGGGAAAGGAATTCCTCCTCCGCCGCCTGCTGGCCCTGTTGTAAAAGCAGCTTTGCAATCTCCGCATCTCCCCGCTCCAGTGCCTCCAGCGCGTTTGTTACCGCGTTGAACAGCGTCAGGTAGTAATTGGGAAGCTCTTTCATTTTTATCACCTCTACCTCATTGTAACACATTAGTTAAGCAAATGCTAGGCTTATATCTGCCAAAATACGTAATATAATTTGTATAACATTTGAGATACAGTTGTATTGCGGGGTGTGTGCCATGGCATTCAAAATACCTAATATTCCTCCCACTACCAACAAGGGCATCCGGTTTCCTAATGACCTGATTGAGCAGGTAGAAGAGGCAATTCGCGGGCGTGACTGCACATTCTCCGCCTTTGTGATTGCCGCCGTCCGCGCCGCTCTGGAAAGCCTGGAGGAAGAAAAAGCCGCGGAGGAAACTCACGCAAAGCCGGAATAAGCACAAATCAGCGGAGGTCATGTCAGTCATGGCTTCCGCTTTTTCTGTTCACACAAATTTCACAACTCCATTTGCTTGTTATTGTAAAATATCCCCACACGGAGGTGTGCTATGAAAAAAGACCGTCTCTTCAAAATCCTTAAAGTACTGCTGAAATGCTCGGCGTTGGCGCTGGTGATGGCGGCGGCTGCCTTTGTCGTGATACCGGCGGCGCTGTTTTTTGGAGCAGGGCTTTTACTGTATCCGCTGATACAGCAGATGCCAAGGTGAGAGAAGGAGGAAAGGGATGTCGCCCGAAATGCGAGGAAGATTTCTCAGGACACTTCGGAATGTTCTGGTGATAGCGTTTGCGATTTTGATGCCCGGAGCGGCGTTGATGGCAGTGGTGGTTTGGCTCATTTATAAGGGCATTCGGAAGCTGCTGGAGAAGGACCGCCCAAAGGACGGCGCTCCCGGCAGCTCTGGCCGCGTCTCCTGGGACCCGGATATCACAGGCGGCGGCTATCGGGCGGACCGGACTTCCTGGGACCCGGAGGAACAAGAGAACCGGAAAAAGAGCGGCGGGATTCTGGAAGGGATTTTCGTCATTGTTGGCACAGCGGCAGGGCTGGTGGTCATCAAGCTGGCGATTCTGGGGCTGATGGTGATTGTGATTTTTTTCGGCCTGTTCACCGCCTGCGCGGACCACCCGTTTCACCATAGCAGGCGGGAGGTCGTGAATTATCTCAAGGAGGAGTATCCGGGGGAGAAGATCGCCATTGCCCGGAAGTCGTATATGGAAACGGACGAGGACGGCGGGGAAACGGATACGGCGCTTTGGGACTGCTGGTTTGAGGACCTGCCGGACGCCGTTTTTCACGCCATCAGCTACCCCCATAACGGCGGGCCTATTCCAGTTTGGGGCTACGGTCTGACGGATGACGCGCCGAAGCAGGTGCGGAATTATTACATAGAGGAATATCTTGACGGCGGGGGAACGCTGGACCGCTGGACTTGGGAATACGGCTTCCGGACGGAGTTTTCGTCGATGGAGGACATGACGGAGGCAGTGCGGGAGCTGGAAGCGTTTTTTGGGTGGTATCAACCTCAGCCCCACGCGGAGGAGACGTCTATACAGTGTGTGATGAATGGGACGGCGTATCCGACGAATGTTTTACGGGACCGGATGGGGTTT
>CAOJHG010000033.1 GCA_948435975.1 uncultured Oscillibacter sp.
GTGGCGGAGCTGTCCGCGCCCATCCGCCCGGCATTGGAGATTCTGGCCTGGCAAACGCGGGTCGTCTGGATTTCTGCGGACGGCGCTGCGCCGGAGGACTTGACCCTGCCGCCCAAGCATTTTTTTGCCGCCCGCCAGGCGGACGGCTCTCATCGGTTTTATGGCTCCAACGGGCCATAAAATATAAAATCTACATAGGAGGTACACATTATGGCGAGAAAGAAAGCTGTCCCCGTGGAGGAGGAAACCACCATCATGGAGGCCCCGGGCCTGCCGGAGCCGGAAACCGCTGTGGAGGGAACCAGCGTCCCGGAAGGCCCGCCCGAGGCCCCCTGCTGGGAGGAAACTCCCGCAAGCGGCCTGCCCGGAGGCTTTGGCGAGACGGGCGATGCCCCAGAGGAGAATCCCAGCCCTCCCGGAGACGAGGCGGAGGGCGGATTAGAGGGGCTGCCGCCGGGAAAGGACGAGGCTGCGGAAGCGGCTTCCGGTGATCCGTCCGCCCCTCCCCCGGAGGGTGACAAGGCGTCTGAAGGTGTGAGCGGCAAACTGCTGGAGGAGCTTTCGGGCGGAGAGATTTTGCCCAAAGCACAGGCTCCTTTGGAGATGGCCGGCGGCACAGAAGAAACGGCCGGCGGAGAAGCTCTTCCGCGGGAAGGAGCCGGCCTTCCTCCGAAAGCCCCGGAGCTTCCCGCGGAGGCAGCGGTGGAACCCGGGAATGTTCCTGTGGAGTCTCCGGCCCCGCCGCCGAAATCGGACCGCCAGAGCTTCTACGATCTGGACTTTCACGGGCTGGACCGTGACCTGACCGCCGAGGAGCGGCAGGAGTGGAACTCCATCTACGCCTCCTACCGGGGCCGCAGCGCCCTGACCGGGACCATCATCGGCGTGGACCCTCATTCCATCACTGTCCGAAATGGGGATTCCGGAAAGATGGAGCGCCAGACCATGTACTGCGCTATCGTCATCCCCTACCGGGTCCGGGTGGTCATCCCCGCCTCGGAGATGTGGGATCCGGGCCATGAGCGGCCGGACTTCGTGCTTCAGAACATGGTGGGCGCGTCCATCGACTTCATCATCATCAAGGTGGACCGGGAGAGCGGCTTTGCCATCGGCTCCCGGAGGCTGGCGGCCCGTTCCCAGCGGTATTTCTTCGCGCACAGGGAATCTCTCTGCCGGGAGGGCGCCCGGCTGAAATGCCGGGTTCTCTCCGTAGGGCCCCGGCGGTGTCTGGTGGAGTGCTATGGCCACGACGTCAATATGACCCAGCGGGAGCTCCGCTACACCGCCATCCCGGACCTGCGGGACGAATACCGCCCCGGCCAGGAACTGGACTGCGTGGTGAAATCCTATGACCCTGAGAAGGAAGCGCTCCATATTTCCGTCAAGGAGACGGAATCCAACCCCTTCGAGGGCGCGGAGTTCCGTCACCCAGCGGGGAGCCGGAGGCAGGCGGTGATCGCCGGGAAGTACGGCGGCGGCGTGTTCTGCAATTTGCCGGATGGTACAGTCTGCATGTGCAACTACTCCTACCAGTACGAGGATTCGGATTTTCTGGTGGGAGACACCGTGATTCTGGTGGTGCAGCGGCACGACCTGGAAAAGCGGCAGATGTATGGAAAAATTCTGAGTAAATGGTAATGGATTGGCCCCGCGCTGTTCATATGGCGCGGGGCTTTTATTTTTGGATAATTTATGTTGACAAAAGTGCAACTATACAGGAAGCGGGAGGAATGATATAATGAGGCTGTATTCTAGGGCGGAGCAAATTAGGGCGGAGCAGTTAAGGGAGGAACGGCGAAAGAAAGGGGCGTACTGCGCCCCTAGCCATACCGCAACGGCCTGGAAGAATCAAATAAGGACAAGAACACCGTAATTGCCTGTACAGGCGGTTGCGGTCTTTTTTTGTCCAAAACGGAAAGGAGAACGCGCATGAATGGCAGGCAGTAAACTGATTGAGCTTACCTATTTTGACCCAAAGGCCGAAGTGCGGCTCACCGCATACGCGGACACCATTATCCTGGACAGGGACGGCAAGGACCAGATCATCAGCGCCATCCGTTTTGGCGGATACCCGGAAATGGTCCGGGCCATGTCCGACGCAATCTATGGCGGCGCAACAGTCGAGGCCGTCCAGAACGAGGGCGGTCTGTCTCTAAAAAGTAGGCCCAAGGGCTACCAGCGGCAGCTCGCCCACGACGGCCCGTATGCCGCCGCAACCCTTATGGCCAGCGATGATATGCAGTCCGCGGAGCCCCCCGGGGATTCCGATGCCTCGAAGGAGGGCAGCGCCCAGGAGAAAGCCCGGGACAAACTTGACCAGCAAAAGCAGCCCCGCAAGTGTTACATCTTCTGCCCCGCCGGAGACCGGGACCGGCTCTTTGAGGAGCTGGACCGCAAAACCGCCGCGCCGCTGATCCCGGCCTTCCGGGATTATGTGCTGGAGGCCCTGATCAGCCGGGGCAGCCTGCGGCCGCTGGAGGTTCATTCCATCAAGGAACGTCTGGACGCTTGGGTATTGGATCTCCTGCCGGAGGACCGAAACGTGGTGGAGGTCCTGGAGCAGGGCCTCGCCGACGGCAGTATCGCCATTCCCGGCGGCGACCCCAGCCAGCCGGACGGCTTTGAGGAGGTGACGAACGTCACCAGTTACCTCAACACTTTCGGCGTCAGGGTGGCGGATCGTATTCGCGACCAGTTTCAGCCCCTCTTCGACCCGGCGTCGGAGCCTCTATCAGAGGAGGTGCTGGCCGTCAACGACTACATCCAGACAAAGGCCGGATATTCCCTTTACGACGCCCAGCTTGCCGTGGCGGAATCCGTCAAGCGCCAGCTGGACCGCAAGGGCGCCGCGCTTATTATTGCGGAATGTGGGTCTGGCAAAACGAAGATCGGCTCCACCGCCCTGGGTGCGCTGTACGGCTTGTGGGCCTCCCAGCGCCGAAAAGTCGCGGAAAAGACCTTCAGCGTCGTCATGTCTCCCTCCCATGTCACCCAAAAGTGGGTCCGGGAGATTGGGGAAACCCTGCCGGACACCTACGCTATGGTTGTGCGGAGTATCACGGACCTGAACCGCCTGTATTCCATGTACCAGGAAGGAGACAAGAGCGTTTACGCGGTCCTCAGCAAGGAAAAGGCCCGGGACGGCTACATGCGCTACCCTGCCGTCACCTGGAACCGGCGCAGGAACGCCTTTCTTTGCCCGGACTGCATGGAACCCCTGCAAATGGAGATCAGCGACGACGGCATCCGCTATATGGTCAACGCGGACCAGTTCTTTTTCCAGACGGAACACAAGAAAAACCATAAATGTCCCCGCTGCAGCGCGGTGCTGTGGGCTCCGGTCAACCCAGAGAAGCAAATTCCATGGGTGCGGATCGGCGGCTACGGCTGGGTGTTCCGCCGAGGGGCGGACTCGCATATGCTCCGCACGAAAAACCGGGCGATTCGGGAGGAGCTCCATCAAATTAAGGAGAACCCGGACGGCTGGTATCCCGTTAAAGGCGCATACCGCCGGTATCCTCTCAGCACCTACATTAAAAAGAAGCTGCGTGGAAAAATTGACGGCTTCCTGGCGGATGAACTCCACGAATACAACAACGCCAGCGGTCAGGGGGACGCTATGGCGGAAATCTACGGCACGGCGAAACAGTTCGTGGGCATGACGGCCACTCTCATCAACGGCTACAGCTCCGGTATTTTCCATCTGCTGTACCGCATTGTTCCCGGCCTCATGCGAAAGGACGGCAAGGGCTACCGGCAACCTTCCGATTTTGACGCGGAATACGGCGTGGTGGAAAATACCTACGAGGTGACGGACGGGGACTACAACTCCAACCGTCGGACCACCAAGCGCAAATCGAAATCCAGGCAGCTTCCCGGCGTGTCTCCCCTGGTATTCTCCCGCTTCCTGCTGGAGTATACCGCGTTCCTCTCTCTGTCGGATATGGGGAAGGACCTGCCGGACTATGAGGAGATTCCGGTTCCGTTGAAGATGCCGGAGAAAGTTTTCAAGGCTTACAAGCGGGCGGAGGGTATCCTGCAAGATACGTTGAAGAGCGACCGGAAGGCGGCGAACAAGCTGCTGTCCACCTATTTAAATTTCCTGACGGTGTACCCGGACCAGCCCTATGACCAGCCGGATATTTTGTATCCCCTGGGCGAGCGGAAAACGGTACTGCTCCATCCTGAGAACACGGCGGATTTTGGCACCATCCTCCCCAAGGAGGAAAAGGCGCTGGAAATCGTGCGGCGGAAGATTGCCGCCGGGGAGCGGGTGCTCATTTATACCAGCTGGACCCGGACGGACTCCCAGCAAAAGCTCCTGGGTCTTCTCACCCGGGAGGGCATCCGCACGGAAATCCTCACGCCGAAAATCCCGCCGGAAAAACGGGAGGCGTGGGTGGAAAAACGAGTAAGCTCCGGCCTGCAAGTGCTGATTACGAATCCAAAATGCGTAGAAACCGGATTGGACCTCAACGCCTTTACAACGCTGATTTTCTACAGCATGGGGTACAACTTGTTCACCCTGCGGCAGGCCAGCCGCAGAAGCTGGCGTATCAATCAGACAGCGCCGTGTGTAGAGGTCTACATGCTCTACTATGCCAATACCATGCAGGCCAAGGCCATGAAGCTGATGGCCTCTAAGCTGGCGGTAGCGGGCATCATTGAAGGCACCTTTTCTGAAGAGGGCCTCGCCGCCATGAGCGATGTGCAGGATATGACGTCCCAAATGGCAAAGGAACTGGCCCAGGGCATCAAGGACAATGTGGAGGATATCGCCGCCGCGTTCAAGAAAATGGCGGTCATCAATCCCCATCGAAACCGAATCGCTCCGGCAGCAGCTCAAGTCTCAGAAGCTGCGGACATTACGGAGATCCTGCGGGCCGCCGCGTCGGATACCCCGGCGGAAACCAGCACAAGGTCCGCCGACAGCAGGGAGAAACAGACGCTCTACGAGGGTCTGCTGCAAAAGTCCATAGAAGAACAAAAGAAACGGAAGTCGAAGAAGCGGACAGAGGTGGAAAACCAGCTGTCGATCTTCGGCTTTGTCGCGTAAAGGAGGACATTTTGAAACTTACGACGAATCGCGCCGAGCTTCTATGCGCGGCTAAGCGGGGGGAGAACATCGCTCCCCATGCTTCCGCGCTGGACGTGCTCAAAGGGCTGCTTCTGGAAACGGATGCCGCTAACGGTGTCCTCACCATGACGGCCACGAACCTGGAGGTTGCACTGGAGCAGAAAATCCCGTGTGCCGTACCGGAGAATGACGCCTTTGTATTGAACGCCCGGCTGGCGGTTGCCATGCTGGAAAAACTGTCCGGCGAAACGGTGTCCATGGAGCACATTCCCGGCAAACCGCAGCTGTATCTTTCCAGCGGCGACGCGGAGTACCTGGTTCCCGTCTGGGAGCGGGCCAGCTATCCCAAGCTGGAGATTCCCTTCCCGGAGGACACGGTAAAGGTCACCGGCATCCCCGGCATGGCCAGGCGGACCGTGTTTGCCGCCGCCGAGGACAACAGTAAGCCGCTGATGAAATGCGTCAACTTGAAATTCACCAGGGACGGCCTCCGGGCCGTGGTGGGCAATGGGTCCTGCATTGTCACCGCCAGGGGCGATGAAAAAAGCACCGGCGACGTCAGCCTGCTGGTGCCCGCCCTTTCCCTGGAGAAGCTGGCCCGGCTGTGTACCGACGAGGATACATTTCAGGTGGGTACCACCGGGAAGGCCATTGTGTTCCTGAAGGAAAACTTCGCGTACAGCGCCCGCCTCCTGGAGGGGGAGTACATTGACGCGGAGGGCCTGATCGGCGGCGTTCAGAACCGGTTTGTCGTGCTGACCGGCGTGCAGGAGCTGCGAAAAGCCCTGGATACCGCCAGCTGCGTGGATAGGGATGAAAAGATCTGTCTGCGTTTCGAGGGCCAGCGGCTCACCTTCTGCTGTCAAAGCGAAAATGGAAACACCGTCCTTCCCCTGGACGTAATTCCCCTGACCGGGACGCCCCAGGGTGAATACTGGTACGTTTCCAAGCATCTTATGCCGTGCCTGAAATCCCTGACCGGCACGGTGAAGCTGGGCGTGGCCCAGAGCGGGATGCTGACGCTGGAGACGGAGGACGCCTACTATCTGCAAACCGGCGTCCGGCCGGGGTTTGCGGCTGCCGCAAGGAAAAAGGAAAAGAAGAAAGCCACGAAGAAGCCCGCCAAGAAGGCGGCGTAGGAAGGAGGCGAGTGTTTGGAAATTTCGACGATCTGCCGGTATTGCGGCGGTGTAATCCGCCTGGTTCCCGCTGAGACCGTCTATGACGAACATACGGAGCGGCGCGGCAAAAAAGGCGAGATGATTTACCAGTGCCAGAACTGCGGCGCGAGGGTCGGCTGCCACAAGGGTACAAACCGGCCCCTTGGCAAGGTTGCCAACGAAATACTGCGCTGCAAGCGGGTGCAGGCCCATCGGTCTTTCGACCGCCTGTGGAAGCGGCGGGGCATGGAACGGAGGAACGCCTATCGCTGGCTGGCGAAGGAAATGGATCTGTCCATGAGCGCCGCCCACATCGGCGGCTTTGAGATGGACCAGTGCCAGAGGGTCATTGACCTTTGCAGAAATGAGAAGGAGGCGCACCATGAGCGATGGCCCGAAAAAACCGACCTGTTACATGTGTCCACATGATTTTCGATACACCGACGTGATTCCCATGCGGAGGCAGGGCGTCATGATGCGCATGGACGAACGCTATTGCCTCGGCGGCAAGAGAGCCCGCCTCTTCAAAAAGCGGGACCCCATTATTTACACGCCCAGCTGGTGCCCAAAGCGGAAAAATCCGTGTGAGCTGCGGGTTTATACATTTAAAAGCGTGGACGACTGGTGGCTGCATACATCTTTGGAGCAAAGCATCGGGCAGTTTCTTCCGCCGGACGGACGCCGTCACGCGCTTGCGAGTGAAGCGGTCACGGACTTGTCTCCCCGGGAGTTCTGGCGGCGGCTGGACCAGGAGGCGTATTATGACTTCCTTGAAATCACGCTGAAGCCTCACGATGTGGTGGAAATTGACGACGGACTTAATCCGGCCTTTTTCTGCTATGCGGACGGAGGCTTTCGGATGCTGTACGGCTTTGACGCCGCAGCCGCGAGGAGGTGTGTTCTTGAGAGAAGATGAAAAGAGCTGTAATATCTGCGCCCATTCCTACATGGCTCGGGAGGGCCTCCGGCTGCGGCAGAAATGCCGCAGCCCGGAGTACAATTCGCCGGATTATACCTTCGGCATGTTCATGGAGGACCGTGAGCGGGGCCATTGCCGCTTCTGGTCCTCCGAAATACGGGGCGGGTAATTCTTATGAAAGATTACTTTGCTGTACGATTGCCGCGCTCACAAATGTGCGCCGGGTGGTCAGTGGTCCCTGCATGACAAACGTGATCCCTGGCTGGAGTGGAAGTAAATTCTTCCCCCACTCGGGCAAACAGGCCATAGGGCCGGAAAGGAATAGGATATGAAAAACCTTTACTCGTTTGACGAACGCAACCGCATTGTGGAGAAGCACCTTCCCCTCATCAGGAAAACCATTCTCCGCAACAGTACGCTGATGAAAGCCGCCCATCTGGACTATGACGACGTGTACCAGCAGCTGGCCATCCGGCTGATTCGCTGCGTGGAGGGCTTCGACCCCGCGAAGGGCAAGCTGAAGCAGCACATTGAGGCCCAGCTCCAGTATGAGCTCCTGAACTGCAAGAACAGCTATCGGCGCTACGGCCTCACCGGCGCTCCCCGTGACCTGCGGGGCGCGGTGATTTCCCTGAACGACTGCCATGAGCTTGCGGTAGCGTGATGGGAACAGGATTTACCTGGTTTCACCGGTGTGTGCAATCACGCAAGGGCCGATTTTCCCCTGACGGCGAGACCCGCGTTCTGCGGGAAAAGCTGGAGGAAAAGCAGCGTGACGTCAATTATCTGAAATTCCAGCTTACCCAGACAAGGGCGGACAAGTTTGAGCTGGAACAGAGGCCCACGGAATTGCGGGAAGTTTTTGCCGCAATTTTGAACGAGCCTTTGGGTCAACTCAGAAGCGCCGCACGGTTTCATGTTCGGGAGGCGGACCCCGGTCCCGGCTGGGAGGTCGTGACGGATCACTGCTGCCTTAGCGGCTGCGATATGAATGTCCGCGCCTTTCAATCGGAGCGGGACGCACTGCTGTTCGCCCGGCTGTTGAGGGCCGTAGGCTACCAGCCGCCGCATAATATCGCCTGCCAGACGTGCTATGAGGAGCATATGAAAGATTGTATTTGAACGGAGGAAGCCGATGAAAAACTTAACTTTAACCGCATATGGGAAGACATATCCCGTTCGTGTGCGGGTTGAGACCTATGAGGACTATCGAAACCTCTGCGTATCGCGGGAGGTCTTTTCGGACGGATATTGGGAAGAGTGGGATACCATCACGGTCAATTTGTCGCCCCGTTTTAACGCCTTCTGCTCGTTTATCGACGTCAACAACTGCGGTGAAAAATGTGTGCACTGGCTGACGGAGAACGGCTTTGGCAGTCTCACTTCGCGCGCGGAGCGCAGCGGATTCTGCGTGTATCCGGAGTTCAAGTTTTCCGAGCAGAAACTTCGGGAGCAAAATCCCGAAGGGGTGGAGCGGCACATGGCGCTCTGGAATAAGTCCTATGGAGGATGGAAGGAAAAAAGCGAGGCGAACACATGAGCCTGCTGTTTTCCGAAATCACGCTCCGCCGGCAGGACGGCAAAGACATCATCCTCTACGAGAGCGGCCACCCGGATGAATACGATATGCGGGAGTTGCTGAAATACGAGGGCCGCTATGCCTCCCTGCGGACTGTCGGACTGAATGGTTTGACTGTCCAGGTGCAACACTACCGCTTTCTGGGCGGCAGCAAAAGGGACTGGCTGGCAGAACGGGAGCATATCGCCTTGATGGAGGCGTATGACAAAATGACGCAAAACGCACCGTTTGTCCAGCGGGATGACGTGGAACACCTGGAATATTACGAATTTCAAAATGTAGATTAAAGGAGAATTACTATGATTTTAGATGAAATGGGCCAGGTTTACGAGTATGGCGCACAGACATTTGAGGTCGGAGGGATCGTCTCTGTTTCCGTGGGAAATGAGCGGCAATATGGGTACATTATGGAAATGAACGTTGGAAACGAGTCTTGTCCGACAGCCATGTGCGACTTTGGCGGGGAAGATTTTCGGAGTCTGCCGCTGGAGTGTCTGACGCCGTTGGAAACGGAGTCTCCTGCCGCGAAGGGACAGATGTATGTTTTGTGCCGCTTCTCCGGCGGTTTAGACGAACAGCAGACCAAAGTGCTGGGAATCTCCGCAAGTAAAAGCGTACTGCTTCATCTGATGCTGGAGGACACGGCGGCAACGCAGGAGGGCACGCAAACGTTCTTCCATTCCGCCTGTGCGGATGAGGAGAGCGATTCGCTGTGCTTCATCTACGACAATGGTAATCTGGAGGACTCTGACTACTTGAATTACAATCTTGAGCCTGTACAAGTTTACTCTACAGTCGAAGGAGGGACCACCGTATGACACTCAGGGACAAAATGCTGGCTGTAATGGCTGATGTCAATGCCCAGGTGGCGGAGCGGGAGGAGCTGGTGGAGCTTATCGCCATTGCCCTGCTGACTCGGAAAAACCTGTTTCTTCTGGGTGCACCGGGCCAGGCGAAGAGCTATGCCATCAACGCTTTCCGCAGCCGGATCACTGGCGCCCGGCAGTTCGAGCGTCTGCTCTCCAAACAGACTGACGAAGAACAGCTCTTTGGGCGCATTGACCTCTCCAGCTTGATTCCGGGCTCTGTTCCCAGGGATGTGCTGGAGAAAAATCCCCAGTATCAGGAGATGTGCAGCAGACTGAAAGCGCGACTTGCCAGTGGGCAAAGCGCTGGTGACCTTCCTGAGCAGATTGAACGACAGCGGAAGGCAATAAGCGAGCTCTACAGCGGTGAACCCAAGGTCAACACCGCCGGGAAGATTCCCGAGGCCGACATTGTGTTCCTGGATGAGTGCTTCAAGGCCAATGACGGCGTGCTGAACTCCCTCCTGATGGCGCTGAACGAGCGTAAGTACACCAACGAAGGCCGTACATATCCCATCCCCACGATCTCCTTCTTCGCGGCGTCTAATGAGATTCCCAATTTCGCGGACCCCCAGGAGAAGATTCTGGAGGCCCTGTACGACCGTCTGGAGCTGAAGGTGGTGACGGAGAACATCTCCGACCGCGCCAAGCGTCTGGCAGTCTTGCGGGACAAGCAGACCGGACGCGCCGGGCAGATTGCCGCCTTCTTTACCCTGGAGGAACTGAAGGAGATGCAGAAGGAGGTTTCGAACATTCCGGTGCCGGATTCTGTCAATGAGTTGGCGGACGATATTCTCTGCGAACTTCGCAAAAACGGCGTCCCGGTGTCAGACCGGAAATACCTGAACTACTACCCCATCGCCCAGGCCAAGGCGTGGCTCTCCGGCCATACGTCTGTGGAGTCCGTGGACCTCTTGTCGCTGAAAAATTACCTTTGGCAAAAGCCGGGGGACCGCCCCACGGTGGAGGCCACTCTGAACCGCATGTGCGTCAACCCCATGCAGGACAGGTGAACGGTATCCGCGCCATGGCGCTGGAAGCCCAGGGCGAGTTTGACGCCG
>CAOJHG010000034.1 GCA_948435975.1 uncultured Oscillibacter sp.
GGGCCGTCTTCTTCTCATCCGGCAGTGCGATGATCTCTATGGACTTCTTCCGAAAGACGTAACGGGAGGCCGGAAAGCCCAGGCCGCTTTCCCGCACCTGCTTTGCCAGCTTGTGGGCGGTGTGGTTGGCGGCGCTGTAGGTGCTGGTAACCAGATAGCAGCCGTAGGCCGTAATCAAAATCCCCCACCATTGGGAGAAGTTCACCACGCCCAGGAGCATCAGCACCATACTCAGCAGTGACCGGGACACCCGGTTCCCCATACAGAACAGGTCGTACTGCATATGGGCCAGCGCCTCGAAGCTCTTCTCCGTATGCTGCATTTCGACTCGGTATTCCATGGTGTTCTTCTCCATTTCCCCACGATATTGTCAACCCATAAGAACGCGCAACTTCAAAGGCAAACCATCCCGGCGGAACAGGGCGTTCCGACGGAAAAGGCCCGAGGGGGATGTTCCCCCTCGGGTTTTAACATTTACATAGCGGCGGGACCGTAAATCAGATCCGGGACGATGGTAATCAGCCGCGGGCAGAAGGTCAGGAGAATCAACACGATAAAGAGGCTCAGTATAAATGGCCAGACCTCTTTCAGGAAGTCGCTGATGGGGCACTTCGTAATGCCGCAGGTGGTGAACATCATAGAACCGAAGGGAGGCGTAATGCCGCCGATCATGATGTTGACAATGGCCACCAGGCCGAAGTGGTACACATCAATACCCAGAGTCCGGGCCACAGGCAGCAGCAGCGGCGTAATGATCATCAGGGCCGCGCCGCCCTCCAGGAACATACCCATAATCAGCAAGACCAGGTTGCACAGCAGCATGAACACCCACTTATTATCCGTCAGGTTCAGCACGCCGCTGGCCACGATCTTCGGCAGATTAATCCAGCTCATGTACTGGCCGAAGACATTGGCGGAGACCATGATCAGCACCACGCTGGAGGTTCCGGCAATGGTGTCCATCAGAATGGGAATCAGGTGCTCCTTGAAGCTCAGCTGCTTATAGACGAACTTGCCGATGACCACGGCATACAGCACGGCGAAAGCGCCGCCCTCAGAGGGGGTGAACCAGCCGAAGCGCATGCCCAGGATGATGCCAAAGGGGAAGAACAAGCCCCAGAAGGAGATGAACGCCTGCTTCAAAATCACCTTGGCCGGGGGGAACTTATCCCGGGTGGTGGGATAATTCCGCTTCTTGGCGATGATGGCCACGGTGACCATCATGGAGATCGCCATCAAGATGCCGGGAACGTAGCCCGCGGCAAAGGTGCGGCCCAGAGAGGCCTGGGCAATCAGGGTGAACACGATGAGGTTGACTCCCGGCGGAATGACGGGGGTGGCCGCCGAGGAGGCCGCCGTGATGGCGGCGGAGAAGGCCTTGGAGTAACCCCGCTTCTCCATCTCCGGCACCAGCATCTTGGACTGCATGGCGCAGTCCGCATTGGCGGAACCGGAGCAGCCGCCCATCAGCATGGACAGCAGCACGTTCACTTGGGCCAGACCGCCCTTCATGTGGCCGGTAACGCACTCGCAGAAGTCCATCAGCTTGTCGCTGATGCCGCCAAAGTTCATCACCGAGCCGGACATGATGAAGAAGGGAATGGCCAGCATGGAGAAGGACTGGGTGGAGTTCATCACCTTTTGCAAAATCAGGAAGGGCTGAGAGGTGGTGTCGATGAACAAGAAATAGAAGAAGGTGGAGCCGAAGAGAGAGTAGACGATGGGCATCCCCAGGAAGTAGAGGATGAAAACCAAGAAAATGGGAATCATGGCGGTAAAGGTCAAAGTCATTCCGCTGGCGCCTCCTTCTTGTCTTTAATGATGTGCAGGCGGTCTTTCAGCAGAAAGTACACCTGGTAGAGGGTGGACAAGCCGAAACCGATGGGCACGGCGATCCCCGTCCACCATTTGGGAACCCGCAGAAGGTCCGTCATCGCGATCTTCAGCGCACCCCGGGAATAAATCAGATTGTAGACATACTGGCTGCTGACGACGGTGAGCATGATCAGCACCAGCAGCTCCACAACGCTCATGATATCCTGCACAATGGGCTTGGATTTGCCGGGGAGAATATTAACCAGGATGTCCACGCCCAGATGGGAGTGCTTGCGGTGGGCATAGGCGCTTCCGATGAACACCGTCCAGACGAAGAGACTGGTGACCACCTCCTCGCTCCAGGGGAGCGGGTGGTTCAGGAAACGCCGGAAAATGATATTCGTGTTGACCAGGATGACGCACAGGGTCAACGTGGTGCCGGTAATCACGGCATCCAAATTGGCGATGACGCCCTTTAAGGTGATTTTTCGTTTCACTTCCATATCAATCCGCTCATTTCTTTTCCGAGGGAACGCTGACTTTACCGGCCGCCGGCCGGGCGATGCAGCGGTTCCATACATGATGAAATTATTTGCGGCCACATTCACAGGCGGGAAAACCTGATTTCACGTCTGTGAATACGGCCTCTAAGGTTTCTAAACAGGCTGCCCGGTGGAACCGGGCAGCCTGCGCGGGGTCCGGAATCTGCGGCCTCAGGCCGCTGGATCAGCTATTGTTGGCGCGGTATTCGTTGATCAGCTCCACCAGCTTGCCGCGGAGAGCGGGATCGGCGCCGTACTCCTCGCAGATCCAGTCATAAACCGGCTCGCAGGCGGCGGTGAAGGCGTCCAGGTCCACTTCGTTCCAGGTCACGCCCTGGCTGGCCAGCATTTCCTTCTGAGTGTCCTCGTCCTCACGGCAGGAGGTCTGCTCCCACATGCCGCACTCGTAGGCGCACTCGTCCAGAATGTCCCGCCACTTGGTGGGGATGGACTGATAGAGGTCCTCGGGCATGAACAGCCAGCGGGTGGCGATGAGGTGGTTGGTCAGGGCGACCTTCTTCACCAGCTCATAGGGGGCGCCGGCGCCGGAGAGCGTGGAGGTGGAACCCTCGAAGCCCTCCACCACGCCGGAGGAGATGGCGGACAGGCACTCGGTGAAGCTCATGGGGACGGGGGTGGCGCCCAGGCACTCCAGGGTCTTGGTGAACAGAGCGGAGGAGGTGGCCCGGAGCTGGTGGCCCTTCAGGTCCTCAGGCGTGGTGACGTCCAGGTTGGTGACCACACTGCGGAAGCCGAAGGAATAGTGGGTATCCAGAATATGGATGTTCTCGGCGGCCAGACGGTCACACACATCCTTCACCAAATCGGAATCCATAACGTAGTTGTACTCCTCGTCGCTGTTGTACAGCATGGGGCCGATGAGAGTGGCGGCGTCGCCCACGTAATCCGCGAACAGGGAGGGCTCTTCCAGGCCCATCCAGTTGGCGTTGTTGACGGCCTGGGTGACGGAGTCGCCGTAGCAGTCCAGCTCGTTCTGGCCATAATAGGTAACGGTGATATGGCCCTCGGTGCGCTCGGTGATCATCTCGGCCAGCTTTTCAGAGGCCTTGTAGTTCCACTCGGTGGGCTGGAACACGTTGGAAAACTTGATGTCCAGATAGAAGTTATCGGCATCGTCCTCCGGGGTGGCGGCGTCGCCGGAGCCATCGGCCGCGGGAGTAGTGTCGGTCTTGTCGTCTCCGCCAGTGGAACCGCCGTTTCCGCCTCCGCAGGCGCACAGGGACAGAACCATCAGTAAGACCAGCAGCAATGAGAATGCTCTTTTCATGTTCAATCTCTCCTTGTTTTTATTTGCGTTCACGTCTCCCGCCGAACAAAATCGGAAGTCGCAAAACAGCCATTTTTAGTATATACTGCATCAAGAGCTTTGTCAATAAAAACCCAATTTATGTGAATAAATTTTTAAATTCTTGTGCAATCCATACAATGTTACATCTAATTTGTATTAGAATTTGCCGTTCAACCCATCTTTTCCCAGATTTCCCGGATGTTCGAATAGGTTTCCGAGGGGTGAACGCCGTACTTCTCGATATCCGAGGGCACGCCCTCTCCGGAGAGGACAAAGGCCGTGTCGATTCCGGCGTGGACGCCGCAGGCGATGTCGGTATAAATCCGGTCGCCCACCAAAACCGTCTCCTCCTTGGAGCAGTTCCAGCGGTCCATGGCCAGCAGAGCCATCTCCGGCTCCGGCTTGCCGATGACCTTGGGCCGCCGGCCCGTGGCCCGGAAGAGCATCTCACACACGGAGCCGCAATCCGGCACAGAGCCCCAGGCCGTAGGACAGACCCAATCGGGATTGGTGGCAATGAAGTCCACCGCCGGGTCCCCCAGAAGGATGCAGGCGTCCTCCAGCTTCTGGAAGGTCAGCTCCGTGTCAAAGCCACAGACCAGAAGGGAAATTCCCTCCTCCCGCTTATCGGTGACCCGGAAGCCCGCCTCGCTGAGCTGCTGGCGGAACGTCCGGGTGCCGAAGGCGTAAATCAGGGCGTCGTCGTACTTCCCCCGGAGGTACCAGATGAGGGCGTCGGTGGAGGTGAGGAAATCCTCCTCCACCGCGTCGATTCCCATCTTCCGGAGGCGCTCCACATAGGCCGTGACGCTGCGGGAGGAGTTATTAGTGGCAAAGAGATACCGCCCGCCCCGCTCCCGCACCCGGCGGAGAAAGTCCAGCGTTCCGTCGAAAAGCCGGTCCCCCAGGTAGATGGTTCCGTCCATATCCAGGAGGAAGAGTTTTTTCTTCGAAAGATCAATCATCGCTTACAGCCGGGCCACGCCGGACTTCCGGGCTGCCTCGGCCACGGCCTTGGCCACGGCGGGGCCAACCCGCTTGTCGAAGGCCTTGGGAATGATGTATTCGGCGCTCAGCTCCTCGTCGGAGATCAGGCTCGCCAGCGCCTCGGCGGCGGCCATCTTCATCTCCTCGTTGATATCGCTGGCCCGGACGTCGAAGGTTCCCCGGAACACGCCCGGGAAAGCCAGGACGTTGTTGATCTGGTTGGGATAGTCGCTGCGTCCGGTGGAGACCACCGCCGCGCCGCCGGCCTTGGCGTCGTCGGGGAAAATCTCCGGCGTGGGATTGGCGCAGGCGAAGACGATGGCGTCCTTGTTCATGGTCTTGACCATCTCGGTGGTGACGGTGCCGGGGGCGGAGACGCCGATAAACACATCCGCGCCCACCAAAGCATCGGCCAGGGTACCGGCCTTCTTCTCCGAGTTCGTCACCTGGGCCATTTCCTCCTTGACCCAGTTCAGGCCCTCGCGGCCCTGGTAAATGGCGCCCTTGCGGTCGCACATGGTGACGTTTTTAAAGCCCGCGGACAGCAGCAGCTTCACAATGGAGATGGCGGCGGCGCCGGCGCCGGAGGTAACCACCTTCACGTCCTCTTTTTTCTTGCCCACCACCTTCAGCGCGTTGGTCAGGCCCGCCAGGGTGATGATGGCGGTGCCGTGCTGGTCGTCGTGGAAGATGGGGATATCGCACTTCTCCTTCAGCTTCCGCTCAATCTCGAAGCAGCGGGGAGCGGCGATGTCCTCCAGGTTGATGCCGCCGAAGGAGCCGGACATCAGGTAAACGGCGTTGACGAACTCATCCACGTCATGGGTCTTCACGCAGAGAGGGAACGCGTCCACGTTGCCGAAGGCCTTGAAGAGCACGCACTTGCCCTCCATAACGGGCATGCCTGCCTCGGGACCGATGTCCCCCAGGCCCAGAACGGCAGAACCGTCGGTAATGACGGCGCAGAGGTTGTGCCGCCGGGTGAGCTCATAGCTCTTCTCAATGTCCTTCTGAATCTCCAGGCAGGGCTGGGCTACGCCGGGGGTATAAGCGAGGCTCAAGTCGTCCTTCGTCTCCACGGGAACCGTGGCAATGACCTCAATTTTCCCCTTCCACTCGCCGTGGAGCCGGAGGGATTCCTTCGCGTAATCCATAATCGTTTACTCCTTCTCAGTTCAAATCGATTTTATCCAGGGCTTTGTTCAGTCCTCAAAGGGGAAGTGATAAGACAGGCCCAGCTTGTCGCGAACCTCAATGATTTCCTTCTGGATGGTCTCGCCCACAGGCACGCCCTTGTCCTTGCGCTCCTGCCAGGCCATCCACTCTTTCTCGCCGGCGGTGTAAATGCGCTCCGCGCCGGGGGCCCGCTGGGAGCTCCGCAGGCCGCGGCAGATGTTGCCGGCGGTCTTCTTGAAGGTATCCAGGCCCATGAAGAACTCGGGGTTGATCACAAAGAAGAAGTGGCCCAGGCGGTACATCTGGTTGCTGCCGTCGGCGGCCTTGCCGCTGAGGTCCTTCATGAAGGGGCCGCCCGCCAGAGCGGCGGAGAGGATCTCCACAATGGTGGTGAAGCCGTAGCCCTTATAGCCACCGGTGGCCTCGCCCAGGCCACCCAGGGACAGCAGCGCGCAGTTCCCGGCCCGCATCTCCTGGAGAATCTTGGCGGAGTCGCTCATGGTGCCGCCGTCCTTGGTGACCACCAGGCCCTCCGGAGTGGGCTTGCCGCTGCGGGCATAGAATTCGATCTTGCCGTTTTGAATGGTGGAGGTGGCGCAGTCGAAGTTGAAGGGGAACTCCTCATCCGTGGGCATCGTGAAGGTCAGGGGGTTGGTGCCCATCATGGGCTCCACACCCCAGGTGGGGGCCACGGAGGGCCGGGCGTTGGTGCCGGTGATGCCGATCATGCCGGCCTTCTCCGCCATAGTGGTCCAGTAGCCCGCAATACCATAGTGGGTAGAGTTGTACACAGCGCCGCCGGCCATGCCATACTTGGCCGCCTTCTCAATCAGCATTTCCATCATGTGATAGCTGGCCACCATACCCATGCCGTTGTTGGCGTCCATCACCACGGTTGTGGGAGTGTCCTTCACAATGTCCATCTTGGTCTTGGGGAGCAGGGTGCCGTTGACGATGCGGTCGATGTAAATGGGCTTAAAGCGGTTGCAGCCGTGGCTCTCAATGCCCCGGCGATCGGATTCCAGCAGGACGTCGGCGCAAATCTTCGCGTCGTCCTCCGGGACACCGTAGCCCTTGAAGGCATCGACCAGGAAGTCGTTCATCAATTCCCAAGATACATAAGGTCTCGTTTCCATGTGTTCCAATCTCCTTTTACCATTTTTTGGACGCTTTATATGCAAAAAGAGCGCAACAACCACACCTACTGGGCAGTTGTCACACTCATCTCACATACTCTGTTAAGCAGTCGAGCTGTCATCAGTGAACCTTAGTATAACAGGCATTTGTAGATATTGCAAGAAGCAGTTTTCCGTCTCCAAGGCCCGTTTGTACATTTGCGACAAAGCGTTAGTCCTCCAGTGGATTCAGCCGTTTTCACTTTGGATTTCAGGCGTCACGTAATCGATTACGCGAAAAATTTTTGTAAAATATAGAAAAATTATGAACAAGCGGTCCCCTCCCTCTTAGAGTGGCCCATGGAAGCCGGTTTCAGGGAACCAGAAGCCCCGTCAGCAGGTACAATTATATGTAAAGTAAAATTACTTTATATTTATTGCAATATAGTCTGTATAGGGAATTTCTATAGGGAATAACCTGGAGGCACTGTCGTGCTGTAGAAGTTTGCTTGTTATGCGTTTTTCTGAGTCTCTGCTCAAAATAACTTTCCATTATCAGGAAGAACGGAAGAAACCGGGCCCTTGTTTTTCCCTTGGACAGTCCCTTTTTAGAGCTTCGTTCCTTCTTCCCACATACACAGGTCATCATTTCTCTGGAAAATTCTGATATCTCCATGTAATTTACCAGCCAAAGCATACCATATGTATAATTTCTGCCGCCAAAACGCTCTTCCTGCCGCGATTTACCTGAAATCACTCAGAGTTTGCAGCCATATTTCACGCTTTTTCATTTTCCAGCCTTCCTATCCTCATCAAGCCCCTATCCGTGCTAAAAATTGTATCCGCAGCCCTTTTCCCTGTAAAATAATTTCACTTTACAAGTACTGTATCTACTGTATATTTCCCCCTCACAATCCGTAGAAGCTCCGATTCACCCCCCGCGCATACCGCCCCTTCTCTCTTTGGAAGCACTCCCCCACCCCTTTGGGAGCTCGTTTTCCGCAATATCCTCCCTTCCAATATTACCCAAAGTATGAAAATTCGAACCGAATGTACGAATAGCTCTCTTTTTTCTTGCCTTTTCCCAAACACTACGATAAAATATCAAAAAATGACCACAGACAGAGGGGGCGGCGCAAATGAGCGCAAAGCTGGAAGACACTGCGGAGCTGAGCCGGATCATCACCCGGAGCTATTATGAGGGGAATATGCAGCCCTATTTTGACCGCTTGTGCTCCAAAAGCATCTGGCTGGGCACCGGAGGCCGTGTCCTTATCGGAGGCGACGTCATCCGGGCCCGTCTGGAGCGCGTCGTCCGGAAAAAGCCCTGCCAAATTTACGAGGAAGAGTTCCACGTCCAGCCGCTTTCCCCCCGCTGCGAGGCTGTGATCGGCGAGGTAAAAGTGGGCGAACCCGGCCAGGACCACGGGGATATTACCGTCTGCTATACCTTTCTCTATCAGCTCATCGGGTCCGAAACCAAGCTGGTGCTTTTGCACTGTACTTACGAGGTTCTTCGCTCCTTCGCCCTGGAAAAGGACGGACCTAAGCTGGAGATGTCCGCCTATCAGTTTGTCCGGGACATCCTCCTGGAGATTCCGCCCAAGGAACGCCTTGCCGTTCCCTGCGGCAGCAAAACCCTCTTCGTTCAGCCCCACATGATCTTCTATATACAGAGCAAAAACCGAAAAGCAGATCTCTTCTGTGTGGACAAGGTCATCCAGAGCGACCTTTCCATCAACGAGGTAAACGCCATGCTCCCGGCGGAATTCTGTTCCATTCACCGCTGCTATACTGTAAACAGCCGCTACGTCATGTCCATTCAGCGCTACGCGGTGGAACTGATTACCGGCGAAACCCTGCCGGTCCCCTTCCATTCCTACACGCAGGTCAAAACGGATCTGGAAAGCCGGATCACCGGCTCGACGACCAGAAAATGACTCTATATTAATGTCTTTTCTCCGCACACCGGGAGGCCCACGGGCTTCCCGGCTTGTTTTTTCCGCTGAAAAATATCCGCTCCCTCTTGACAATTGGACTACAAGATGTTATCTTAAATTTAGCCTACACTTTGTAGTCAAAAGGAGGACGCTTATGACCACCCCACAAATTTCCGATTCGGAGCTGGAGCTGATGAAAATTGTCTGGGCTACCGGAGGCACCGCCCTCTACGCCCAGATCATGGAGTCCCTGGCGGCGGCGGGCCGCACCTGGCAGAAAAACACGGTCATTACCCTATTGTCCCGGCTGGTGGAAAAGGGCTTTTTGCGTGTCCGCAAGCTGGGCCGCCGGAATGAGTACACCGCCACTGTCTCCGAGGCGGACTATCAAACCGCCCAAACCCAGGTGCTGGTGAACAAGCTCTACGCCGGCAGCGCCAAGGGGCTGGTGGCCGCCCTGATCCGCCAGGAAGCCATCTCCCCCGGGGATTACGAGGAGCTGAAGCGCTTCTGGGAGAAAGAGGGCGGGGAATCATGAGGGAGCTTATCAAGGTCCTGGCCTCCCTGTCTCTCAGCGGCTCCCTGGTGATTCTGGTCCTGCTGGCGTGCCGGGCTCTGCTTCGAGACCATCTTCCGAAACGCTGGCAGTATTTCATCTGGCTCGTCGCCGTATTCCGGCTGCTGCTGCCCCTCTCCCCGGCGGGCAGTCCCGTCGGAACACTGTTTCAGGAGAAGGAGAACGTCCCTCCGCCTGTGGTCTCCTACACGGCGGAAATCCCTGGACCATCCTCGGCGGGAAAAGCTGATGGAACCCCAGTCCCGCCGGGGACTTCCGAAGTCATGGGCGAGCTGGAATCTGCCGGACTCTCCCTGCCGGAGCCAGAGGCGCTTCTGGTCTTGCTCTGGCTGGCTGTAGCGCTGTTTCTGCTGACACGAAAGGTCACCAGCTACCAGGGATTTCTCCGTTATCTCCAGGCCGGATGCCGAGCGGTGGAGGACCCGGCCCGGCTGGACCTGCTGGCCAAGACCGGGAAGCGGCTGGGGATCCGTCGGCCTGTCGAACTGTACGAAAATCCCCTGGCGGCCTCCCCCCTGCTGTTGGGGCTGTTTCGGCCCCGGATCGTCCTGCCCTCGGCGGCGGTTTCGGAGGAGGACTTCCGCCACATCGCCCTCCACGAGCTGACCCACTGCAAACGCCTGGACCCGGCGTACAAATGGCTGGTCCAGCTGACCGTGTGCCTCCACTGGTTCAATCCCCTGGTGTGGGTCATGGCCCGGGAGATTGAGCGGAGTTGCGAGCTGGCCTGCGACGAGGCGGTGCTTCGGATCCTGGCACCGGAAGAGCGGCGGTCTTATGGAGACACGCTGCTGCGGGCCCTGGAAACCGGAGGCGGATACCGGGCCGCGCCGGGCTCCGTCTCCCTGGGGGAGAGCGCGGAATTATTAAAAGAAAGGTTACGTGGGATTATGAATTTCAAAAAGGCATCGAAGCGGACGGCCCTGCTGTCCCTGTTTCTGGCGGCCGCGCTGATCACCGGAGCCGCTGCCGCCGGGATCTACACCGGCCCGGATACGCGGATTGCAAGTCCTGTTAAGGGATTAGCCTTGTCACCAGTTTCCACCCAGGCAGCGCCC